>JAAUTF010000014.1 GCA_012031775.1 Candidatus Altimarinota bacterium
ATCATCCCCGTGTGATGCCTAATTTACCAACTGCCTGCACAGACGTGGTCACATATCACGCATCGCTGAAAACTCTCTATCTTACGGCAGATCTGTGTGTTTTCACGTTCTGACCCGTGACTCCTAACTCCTGACTTCTCAAGGGTGATGGTACAATACACTCGTAGTTGTAACCTGTAACCTGTAACCTCGTTGCGGAGGCCCTGTGTGACGATCCGCGAAGCGATAGCAGCCCTGGTCGAGGGCCAGCAGCTAAGCCAGGCCGAAGCCGCTGCTGTGATGGAAGAGATCATGAGCGGTATCGCCACAGCGGCGCAGATCAGTGCATTTCTCACTGCACTGCGCCTTAAGGGCGAGAGCGATGCCGAGATCGCCGGTATGGCCGAGGTGATGCGCCAGAAGGCCACTCCGGTCTATTTCGATGGGCCGCTGCTCGACACCTGCGGCACCGGCGGTGACGGCGCGCAGACCTTTAATATCAGCACAACAGCGGCCTTCATCGCCGCTGGCGCTGGCCTAACGGTAGCCAAGCACGGCAATCGCGCCATGTCGAGCAAGTGCGGCAGTGCCGATGTGCTCGAAGGGCTTGGCGTGAAGATCGATATCGATGCCGCCGCTGTGGCACGCTGCCTACGTGAGGCAGGCATCGCCTTTATGTTTGCGCCCAACTTCCATCCCGCGATGCGCTTTGCCGGCCCGGTGCGGCGCGAGATCGGTATCCGCACCGTTTTTAACGTGCTCGGCCCGCTCACTAACCCGGCGCGCGCCCGCCACCAGGTGCTCGGCGTGCCAAACGCTGCACTGGCTGAGAAACTCGCCCGCGCGCTTAGCCGCCTCGACACCGTCCACGCGCTCGTGGTCTGTGGCGACGGCGGCGTAGACGAGCTTAACCTGAGCGGCCCCAACCTGCTTTTCAGCGTACGCGCTGGCCAGCAACCGCAGCAGTTCACGCTCGACCCACACGATGTTGGCGTTGCACGTGCCGGCCCCACAGAGCTCCAGGGCGGCGATATAACGACGAACACCACGATTACACGCGCTATTCTCAGTGGCACCGAGCACGGCCCGCGCCGCGATGTAAGCCTGCTCAATGCCGCTGCCGCGCTTGTCGCTGGCGACCGTGTACAGACAATGGCGGAAGGAATGCAGCTTGCACGCAGCAGCCTCGACCGTGGTGCCGCGCTTGCGCGCCTGGAGCGCCTTATTGTCAGCAGCAACGCCATGTAGACGGCGTTTGTCAGAACGACACTAACCACCCCTCTACCCTGATGGCTAGAAAAGCAAGTGCTACACGCGTCTTCTCCAACAGCGAAATCCGTATCGAGCGCCTGCGTGCTCGACGCCGAAGCTACCCGGCCTGGCGACTGGCGCGCGCTAATTGGCTCGATGTCGTGACCTTGATGCGCTCTGGCGGCTGGATTCCACTCGTCGCCTTGCTGATCGTGGTGCTTAGTAGCACGCTGTATCTACTGCTGGTCTACTTTCCTGCCGAATGTATCGCCATAGCGCCAGCGCCATGCGATCTTCCCGGTATCTTCGAGGCGCTCTACGAAACACTTCAGCTGATCGTCTTTCAGAGCGGTCTCGATTTCCCCAGCGATTTTCTGGGCCGTCTGCTCTTCTTCCTTGTGCCGCTGCTTGGCCTGTTTTTCCTTTTGCAAAGCCTCGTCGATCTTGCGCGCCAGCTCTTTAATAAAGGTGCTCGCCGTGAGGAATGGCAGGTCTCGCTCGCCAGTACTTACAGCGATCACATTATCGTCTGCGGCCTTGGCCGCGTGGGCTACCGCGTGACCTTGCAGCTTCTCGACGCAGGCTACGATGTAGTAGCGATCGATATTAACTGGCAGAGCCATTTTGTGAAAGCGGTACTCGGACTGAACACACCGCTCATCCACGGCGATGCGCGCGACCCCGAGGTGCTGCGCAAGCTGGTATTGAGCGCGCCCGCGCTATCCTGGCTGTTGTCAACAACGATACCGTGAACATGGAGATTGCGCTCACCGCGCGCCGCTATCGAGGTGACATCCACACGATTTTGCGTATTTTCAACGCCGAGCTCGACACGCGCCTTGAAGAACGCTTCGGCCATAATACGGCGTTTAGCTCCTCCACACTGGCTGCTCCCACCTTCACCGCCGCCGCAATCAGCCGCGATGTGAGCCACGTGCTCTCCTTTCCTGAGGGCTTTTACGGCATTGCCGAGATCACCATCGCGCGTGAGAGCAAGCTGTCGGGCTTTTTGCAGAATATCGAGGAGCAGTTCGATGTGCGTGTCATTCGTCACGGCGACGCGCAGGGCGCGAGCGGCGCGCCGGTTTTCTCAGCACGCTCGAAGCGAACGACCGTGTGGTCTTCCTCGGCAGTATCTACGCGCTCGAACAACTGCGCCTCGCTAATCAGTTCAGCCGTGCCGCCTTCGGCCAAAAGCTCCAGCGGCCCGATAAGCAGTTTAATACAGTGATTGTCTGCGGCCTCGGGCGCATCGGTGCGCGGGTGGTGCAAATGCTGCGCCTCTCCAAGCTCTGCCCCGATGTCGTAGTTGTCTGCAGTGAAGAAACCCCCGAGAGCGCGATCGATGAGGTCGAGCGCTTTGGCGCACGCACCATTCGCGGCGATGCGCGCGACTCAGCAGTACTGCTCGAAGCTGGCATCGAGCGTGCCTATTCGGTTGCAGCCATGTTCAGCGACGATCTGCGTAATGTGCAGATCGGCCTCACGGCGCGTAATATGCGCCCCGACGTTCACCTGGTGCTGCGTGTGTTCAGCGACGTGCTCGCCGAAGGTCTTACCACGCTCTTCGGCAGCCACGCCGCCTTTAGCACTTCGGCCCTTGCCGCGCCAACTCTCGCCTCCGCAGCGATAATGCCAGGTGTCGAGAAGTCCTTCGATATCGGCGCGCAGCTCTTTGGCTCGCTCGAACTCGTCGTTCAAGCCAACGACATCTTCGCCGGACGTCGCATTAAGGAGGTGCGCGAGACAACACGCATCCTGGTTATTATCGTGCGACGCGCAGGCCAATCTCTATCCGACCTCAGCCTGGAGACGCTCGTGCAGCCCGGTGACGAGCTTGTCGTTGTCGCCGAACTGAATGTGCTCGCCGCGCTGCCGAAGGCCGCGCTGACACCGACGAGTTCGCCCCCGGCGCTCAAGGCGGCTGCGCCGACAGCCAAGCCCTAATCCCTACCTTCTGTAAGCTTTAACCGGTAACTGCAATGACAATTTTGAACCAGATTCTCGATCACAAGCGTGAAGAGGTGGCGCGTCAGCAGCGCAAAGTGCCGCGTGCCGTATTAGAGAGTCGCATCGCCGACGCAGCGCCCACTCGCGACTTCGCCGCTGCCCTGCACAAGCCCGGCCAAGTGCGCCTCATCGCCGAGGTAAAGAAAGCCTCGCCGAGCCGAGGCGTCTTGTTGGAAACTTTCGATCACCTTGATCTGGCCGCAACCTACGCTGCCAACGGTGCCGCCGCAATCTCCGTGCTCACCGATGTGCGCTTCTTTCAAGGTAGTTTGAAGTATCTTGAGGGCATCCGCGCAGCCCAACGCGCCGATGGCCCGCCGCTGCTGCGCAAAGATTTTATCATCGACGCCTATCAGGTCTGCGAAGCACGCGCCTACAACGCCGATGCGCTCTTGTTGATCGTAGCTGCGCTCGATGACGGCACACTTGCTGAGCTGCTCGCCCTCACACAAAAGCTTGGCATGCAGGCGCTTGTTGAGGTTCATACCGAGCAAGAGCTCGATCGCGCCCTCGCTGCTGGTGCCGAGATCATCGGCGTTAATAATCGCGACCTTCACAGCTTTACTACAACGCTCGGTACAACAGCCCGTATCGCTGAACGCCTGGCAGGCCTGAGCCAGCGCCCGCTGCTGGTAAGCGAGAGCGGTATTTTCAGTGCTGCCGATGTCACCACTTTGCGCGTCTACGGCGTCGATGCTGTGCTCGTGGGCGAGGCCCTCGTCACCGCCCCCGACATCGGCGCAAAGGTGCGCGAGCTAAGCGGTATGGCTGCAACCAGCGCTTGACGCGAAGCGTCTAATGCAAAAGAGCTGTGTCGCGGTGACGATGGCAACACCGTCGTAACTGGTATTCTTCAAGGAAAAAGAGTTATGTATTGCCCCCGTTGTGGCGCGGCGAATCAAGCCGACCAGCGCTTCTGCTTTAACTGCGGTACGCGCATCGATCAGGTAGCCGTGGTACCTCAAGCGCCATCAAGTGCCGGGGATATCACACAGCCGATGACTATCGTGCCGACTGCCACGTATAGCCCGCCAAGTGCTCGCATTATCCCGAATAGCCCACTGGCAATCGTAAGCCTCGTCTTCGGCATCCTGGCCTGGGTATTAATTTTGCCCTTGGTTGGAGCGCTTGTTGCGGTAGTCTGTGGTCATCTTGCGCGCGGGGAAGTGCGCCGGGCGAATGGGAGCGTGGGTGGAGCCGACCTGGCAATGGCCGGTCTGATCCTTGGTTATAGCCAGCTTGCCTTGATGGGTGTTGGCCTGTGCGCTCTGCTAGGCTTCCTTATCGTGATCGTTTGATAGCCCATCGGGGAACAGATACGGTCTGTGCGGATTTGTGGACAGTATGGCTACTGCTACCCCGCACAGACCATACTCTTTTCTACTCAGGGATGCCGAACATCTGTGTCCAGTAGTAATAGAACGGCCAGTCGCTCGGCTCGCCAGACGGCATTCGCACTCCCGGCTGGTCGTTACTCTGGTAAAGATAGCCAATACCGACATGACTGTAATCGCAGTTCAAGATGTTCTTGCGATGGCCCTCGCTGTTCATCCACCCCTGCATCACCTGCTCGGCAGTCGTATAACCGGCAGCGATATTCTCACCGACCTGTCCGCTAAAACCGGCAGCATCAGCTCGATCGCGCGCCGTCGCCCCGTCGGGGCCAATGTGATCGAAGTAGTCTTGCTCTGCCATCGAACGGCTGTGACCTTGCGCCGCAGCAGTGAGATGAGCTTCAAACGTCACGGGCGCACATCCGGACGTAGCGCGCGCCGCATTAACTAGGCCGAGCAACTCATCGGCCATTTGGCGCTGCTCAGGCGTCTGGGTGGGCGCTGCGGGCGGCAGTATGATCAGTGGCAGATGAACTGTTATGGTCGCGGCGGGGCCCGCCTGCATCCGATAGGCCGCTGCAAACCGAGGTAACGCAAGGCAGAAAACAAGCAAGAGCGCAGCAATACAGACTCGACGATGCATAGTAAGTCATTCCTTCTGTGATGTAGTAGTAGGTCGTTTCCTGCTTCAGCATAACAAAGACCTCACGAGGTAACCATCCCGCATCGGTACTGTCTGCGCCATAATACCAGAAAACGATCAGCCATCGTATCATCACGCGATACAATGGCTGATTGATTAGGGACTACTTTAGTACCAATTTACAAGGCGACATCAAAACGATTGCGCACACAAACTTATACGGCATCTGGCACAATGAGGCCATAGTTGCCATCGCGCCGCCGGTATACAACGCTCACGCGCGCTGTTTCCGCGTCTTGAAAGACGAAGAAACTATGGCCGAGCAGTTCCATTTGCTCCACCGCATCGTCGGTGAACATGGGCCGCAGGCGAAACTCTTTGACGCGTGTGATCTGGCGTTCAAGACTGTTCTCGCCGTTGGCTGCCACAGCACTCGGTGTCACCGCCTCGCTGCCGTTCGCCTCAACAAACTGCGCGCCCTGCCGACGCAGCTTACCGCGCCGCCAGTGCTTTTCTTTATAGCGTGTTATCTGCCGCTGCAAGCTCGCTTGCACCTCATCGATCGCCGCGTACAAATCGGCAGACTGCTCCTCAGCCCGCACAATGATGCCATGATCGCCCACGAGCGTCACCTGAACCCGGTATACCTCGCCCGCAACGCGGGTTTGCTGTGAGGAAACTTCGACGGTTGCGCTGGTGAGCTGTTTGATGTAGCGTTCGAGTTTGCCGAGCTTTTCCTCGATGTGCTCGCGCTGGCGCTCGGTAACCTTGCCGTTACGACTCTTGATGGTCAGCTCCATACAGTCCTCCGTCCCAGTAGAGCGAGGCCAAATTCATCAGCCGTCGCTCGGGCGATAAAACACACGGCCTCCAGGCGCAGAGCGCCGGAGGCCGTAAAGGGTTAGATCACATTGAGCGTAGCTTTTTGTATGGTTTCGCGCCATCGCTAGCTACTTTCCAGCCTAGGAGCACCTGTGTATTGCCACTTCGATGTGGCATAACACGAGCATAACCTACGCTTAACAAAATTGTACTACGCCTACTCCCCATATGCAAGAGTGGTTGGGATCAATTTCCGATAGCAGCTCTCTCTTGTTATCGACACGAAATAGTGTTATACTGGCTACACGTAATCGTGAAAGGTGGTCTATGCCAGTGCTTCGATTAGGGTTTGCCGTACGAGCATTGGGGCGGCCAGGGTTGCGCTCGCACGATCCGCAGCGGGCGGCGCACCTTAGCATCGGGCTTACCCATCTCGGCGATATGCTCACATATCTTGAACAGACAGCGATACGCTACTACCGCTTGAGCGGCGATCTTCTGCCGTCGGACGGGACAGGGCATGCACAAGTGGCAGAATGCCAGGAGGCACTTGATATGCTCGCGCAACGCCTGGCGCGAGCCAACACCCGGCTTACGCTGCACCTCGACGCAAGTGTCGCGCTCGGCAACCCCGACAATGCCCTGGCCGCCGCCGGTCTGGCGCGCATTGAGGAACTGGCCGCCCTGCTCGGGCAGCTCGATGCCCATCGGGCCGCAGGGATACCAGAGAGCGCACTCATAGTGCATCTAGGCGGTACCGCCGGCGAGGCCGCGACCTTTACCCGCTTTGCCGCGCGCTACCGTGCGCTTTCGCCTGCGGCCCAGCAACTGCTCGCCGTTGAACACGACGGTGCGGGTTGTAGCCTCGGCCAGCTGCTCATGCTTCACGAGCGCTGTGGCGTGGCCGTCGTCTTCGACGCGCTCCACTGGCAGCTAAACAACCCGGAGCGCATCCCGCTCGATATTGCGCTGGGCCTGGCGCTGGCAACCTGGCCACGCGGTCGCCGTGCCGAAATTCACCTGAGCAGTGCCCGCAGTGAAGCACATATCGTGGCAAAGCGCGCTAGTGAGCCCGCCCGCGTACTTCCGCCGCGCCCTGGGCAACACGCCGATTTTGTCAACGTCGCCGATCTGATACGTCTCCTGCAGGCTGCTCAGGGCCTACCGCCCTTCGACCTGATGCTTGAAGCCAAAGCTGGCGATCTGGCGCTATTTCGCCTGCGCGATGAACTACACCGTCACGCCCCCGTGCTAGCGTCGCTGCTTAGCTAACGCTGCTCGCTCGGGTTTATGCCCGTTAGAAACACGAGGGCGCAGCGAAGATGCTATAATTCCGCCGTTGTGCAGACGCCCAAAGCAGTACGAGGAACTTCTGTGAGCCAAGCGAAAACACCCATTCAGCCCGATAAGCCTGTCAGTAACCTGCCCGGCTTTATCTCAGCCCTTGTCGTCCTGGCCGTGCTCGGCCTTGTCGGTTTCATTCTCTTCAACCGCGCAACCACAACACCGGAGACGGTCGCTCAGCCCACTGTTGAAGCGGCTCCTACCGTGGCTACTGAGCCAACCACCGCTGCGCCAGCCGCGCCAATCGCGGAAAAGCCCACGTACGATGCGCCGCCGCCGCTGACGATCGATCCTGCACGTAACTACACCGCAACTATAGTCACACCGCGCGGCGATATCGTGGTTCAGCTACGCCCTGATCTCGCCCCGGAGACGGTCAACAGCTTCGTCTTTCTCGCCCGTGAGGGCTTCTTCGACGGGCTGACCTGGCACCGTGTGATTCCTGGCTTTGTCGCCCAGGGTGGCGATCCCTCGGTACCGGCACCGGTGGCCCCGGCTATAACATTCCCGATGAGTACACCTCAGAGGTGCTCTTCGATCGGCCCGGTTTGCTTGCGATGGCAAGCACCGGCCCAGGCACGAATAGCGGCGGTTCGCAGTTCTTCATTACTCTCGCGCCGACGCCGAATTTGAACGAGCAGTATACAATCTTCGGCGAGGTGATCGCCGGGCTAGACATCGTTGAGAGCATTCCCGAACGCGACCCAGCTACTGCGACGGCACCCGGTGAGCAAATGCTTTCGGTGACAATAACCGAAGAGTAAACAATGAAGCGGGTGGTTTTGCCTCGCAAAACCACCCGCTTCCCTTGATGTACAAGCTCGTCACTTGCGGCCGAAGAGACCGCGTTTCTTGGGCGCTTCAACACTTTCGCGCAACCTGGCAAGATCTTTATCGAGGCTGCCCGTCGCTGACTCGTTATTCGTTGCTGGTTCTTGCGCCGCTAACTCGGCGAGCGAGATGCGCTTCCCGCCCCCCGAAGCGACCACTTCACCACTTGTAGCCAGAGCCTCACTACGTGTAGCCGGAGCCTCACTAACAGGCGAAACGGATGGTGTTGGCATCGCTTCCACAACCAGCGGCATACGCGCCTCGGGTGGTGCTGCTGCGCCAACGTAAGGGTTCGCGCCGCGCTCTGCGCCCAGGGCAACCAACCATTCCCAAAACTTAAGGCAGCGCTCACGGTCGTCTTGCGGCAGTGCGAGCGGTCGCCCCCGTGCGTCAATCACCAGGCCGAGCGTGCTGCCCTGCAGCTGCCCTGGGTTTCCACGTATCTCGGCACCCCGGAGCGTTCGCACCGATCCGCACGCCAGGCGATGGGCGTAGGGTCAGCTGCGCCCGACGCCCGAGCGCCAACGGTAGACGTGCGATCTCGCCGTGACGCACCGTTAGTGTGCTCGCATGTCCACCAGTCAGCGCCAACTCAACCTCAACAGCAACATCGCCGACGCGGCCCTCGCCCACCGGCACCAGCACCGTTGCCAGAGGCTGGTTGCGCAGCACATCGTGGTCGAAGACCTCGACGGCCGCCAACTCATCCAGCGTCGCCAGCACACCACAGGCCGGTAGCAGCCCGAGTGTATCGAGATGCACATTGAGCAAGGTTACCTCAGCATCAAGCCGCGGCTGGATGGCATCTAGCAGTGCCAGTAGCGCCAGCCCTGGCTGCGGCGCGCGCGCCAGGGCACCACCACAAGCGACAAGCCAGTCGTACTGAGGAATAGGCACTTCGTCCAGCAGCGCTCTATATGCTACGATCAGTGCCTCGCGTGCCAACGCAAAGTCGAGATAAAAGTCGGCGCGATCGGTGGCAAGCAGCTGCGGGCGTAGCGCACGATTGAGCAGGCGATGCTGCAGCTCGGCTTCATCGATTGGGTACGGCAGCCAGCGCGCGATATTGGCCAACGTAGTCTGGCTGAGCAACTCAGTCAGACCGTAGCTCGTGCCCATATTGCCGATCACGGCGGTATGAAAAACGACCCGGCAGTGCCAACAGCGCACTGCTCGCACTCGCGCCAGCGTTGAGCATCAGCACGCTGCGCCCAGTTCGCTCGGCAGCAAATCGCGCCATCAGACCCTCTGCATAACAGACGGTAAGTGGCGGGGCCGAGGCCAGACGACGTAGCGGGCCGATACCAGGCAGTCGGCTGAGGATGTGTTTGTCGTACTGCTTGGTGATCTCAACCCGCGCTGCTTCAAGCTGCTCTTGATCGAGCGCGGGGCGCACGTTATCGACGACAAAGATCTCAGCGCGATCAGAAAGTGCTTCGATCACCCGATCGCGCGCATTACTATTGCCAGCATAGATCACAGGTCGTGCGGTTATATCCTGGCGTGGCTGGCCGCTGGCGTCGACCGAAACGCGCAAGGCTGTCAGCCCAACAATATGCGCGAGCCGATTGACCGCATCGATCGCGCCGCCTTCGAGCCCACCCGCGATCAATACAACATCGGGCTGCAAGCTCAGCAACGATTGCACCTGACGCTCGATCCACGATGCGTCGTCAGCGGTGTCAAGCGGCTGTGCGGCTGCATCGTCGAGCGTCACCGTTTGCAACACAGTGCTATACGTGCTACGGCTGGCATGCAGCGCACTCCGCGCCGACACATCATGCGCGACCGCAGTGACAACGAGCGCCATTGTACCGGCGGCGCTCGTTGTCACTAGCAGCTATCGACGCCGTCGCGCTCTTCAGTCTGTGGTATCAACAACTGGCCTTCGCGTAACAACTGCCGCCCTGTCGCCTCGGCAAGTTGTGCAGCCGCTTCGAGCACAGCAAAAAAGGCATTATGATAGGGTGGCTCGACGCTGCTGAATGTCTCCGCGCGCCCAACCAGTCGACACTCGCCATCAACCGAGTCGACGAGCGTGACTCTCGTGATCAGGCTGCCAATCTCGGCGATAAGTACAGCTCCGACGTGCATTGCATTGCTCACAGTATGACTCTTTCCGTAAGCTGTACGATCCTTTAGCGCAACAAATCGAGCACCCAACCGATGATAAAAGCCAGCCGCTCATTCAATGCCGAAAGATAGGTCATCACTGCGCCAGCGAAGAAAAAGCCGAGCGCCACGATCAGCAGCCAGCGGCCAAAACGCCCCACCGCGCCGAGCAACTTACCCTGTGCTGTATCAGCAGATACGGTGAAGTAGAAACTACACAGCCCGGCTATCACGCCAAGGCCGAGCACAAGCGCGCTGACAAGCGCCAGCGGCTCGGGGCCAAGTGGGCTAGCCGAGTCGAGGAGCTGCGGCAGTAAGGTTCCGATCAACGCTCCACCTACAGCAAGCGCCATAGTGACGCCAAACACAAGCGCCAGGGCAAATTTGCCAACCAGGAGAACGATTGTCGCCCGCTAATGCGCGGCAGCAAAAAGAGCCCAAGAACGAAAGGCACCAGGCGCAAGCTGAACAGCACCGGATTGCCAACGCTAGCGACCAGATCGAAAAACGCCGGGCGCAGCACCTGATGGTAGACGACCACAAAAGCGTAGCCGAGCGAAATTCCAATAAAAAGATATTGTGCCACACGAAATGCAGGGTTATCGCCAGCGATACGGCTCAAAACCATGATTGTCAGCACCACCGCAACAATACCGCCGATCAACTCGGTCACGCTGCACCTCGTTTTGCATCACGTCGGCTTACAATCTCGCCTACAATGATACCGATCAGCAATAAGGCAAGGAACGACACAATGCTGAAACTGAGCGCACTGCTCGACGCTGCAACTCGCGCTTGATCGGCTACCGGCGAGAGCGCCGCATACGCATTTGCCCCACGCAGGCCGCCGATATGATAGACATTCGGCAACCGCAAATAAGGTGCGACGATTGGCTCAACTTCAGCCGGCATCAGGAATGCAATCGGCACTGCACGTGCAGCATTGTGAATTTGCTCCATCCAGGCCTGTACATCGCCTGGCTGGTCGCCAAGGACTAGCACCAGCGCAAGGTCTTCAAGGGTGCGGAGGCGCGGTGTGCCATCAATATTTGTCGCCAGCGCACCAACAGTCGCGTCACGTCCTTCAAAATCCGAGGCCAGCGCACCGCGTAGATCTTGTGCCAGGCCGCGTAAGGCCAGCTCACCGCCGGGGCGGTAGCCGAGCAAAATGTAGTCGCGCCCACCAAGCCGTACGCCATTAACCTCTGGATTGTAACCCGATGCCTGCAACCGATCGGCCGCATCGAAAGATAGCATCGTCCCCTGTGGATCTGTGCTCACCAGCACGAGCTTCACATTGTGCTCGATCAGGTCAGCCAACACCGCTTGCTCTAACATTCGCATCTCGCTGCTGCGTTGCGCGTCCCACTCATAAGCCATCAGCACGATGTCGTCGGCATCAAGACCGTTGATCAGTGTGCTCAGTTCGCTCGCACCAGCTGCCGGTGGCACAGCACTAAACGGTGCGCTAAGTGTTGGCACCAACAAGGCTAACATGCCTAGCAGGGCCAACAACACATAGAGCAACCGGTCGAGATGCAGTCGATGCCAGGCCGAGCGCAGCGGCGGCGCGGGAATAGGCGTCGGCTGCGGGTAGGGGTTGCGCACGATGCTGCTCAGCAGTGTCTGCGCCTCTAACTGGGCTTCAGACGGGCTATAGCTCGGCCGCAACAACATGGGGGCAGCGCTTGGCGCAGCTGATGGCAATTCTTCACCATCGTCGTCGCTTTCTGCACCGCCAAGACGTGAGAGCCAATCGAGCGCACGCGCATCGGCACTCTCAGCTGTCGACTCCGCCTCTTGTGGGCGGAGCCATCCTGGCAGATCGGTGCCGGTGAAGAAATCATTGCCTTCGTTGTCTTCGACGCTGCGTTCGCGGTTGATAGCACCGGCAGCTACACTTGCACCGGCAGCTGGCGACCATGTTGGTGCCGGTCGTGCCGGTATCGGCTCCGCATCGACGCCGCGCAGCCACGCCGGTAAGCCGACATCGGATGCGCCTGTCTGTGTTTGATCGCCAAGCAGCCAGGGCGGAACATCAGCAGGCGGGCGCCTTGGGCCTGCGCATCCGCAGACACAGGCAGTTGTGGCTCCTGTATCGATGCGGCCAGTGGCGCTGCTGCTTCATCATCCATACCTTGCAGCCACGCGGGTATCTCACCTTCCCGCGCTGTCGGCGTCGGCTCTGCGTCTTGCAGCCACGACGGTATCTCAGCAGCAGGTGGAGCTGAAACATTATCCTGCGTCGCATCGAATGGCACAGCTGAGTCGCGTAACCAGGTCGGAACCTCAGCATCTACGGGCGCAGCCTTCCGCGCATCGTCTGTAGGTTGCCCGACAGCGCCACGCGGTTCTTGTGTGCCAACAACCTCGTCGCGCAGCCAGGCTGGCACATCGTCTACAGCGCTTAGTTGGCGAGCAGCGGGTGTCTCGTCAACAACATCGCGCAGCCAGTCTGGAACAGCATCATCCGCACCTGCTCCATCGCCGGTATCGTCTGCGGAAAGCCAACTCGGCGGATTAGAGCGCGGTTTCTCATCCCGCGTTAACTCGCCCAGCCAATCGGGGACTGCATCAAGAACCGGCAGATCGACATCGCTCTCAGCAGAAGAGGCTGCCGCTTGGGCAGGTGGTACACGACGATCGGCACCATCGAGCAACCACGACGGAACATCAAGCCCGTGTTCGCTATCTGAGGCCGCAATCTGATCTTGCAGTTCATCCGGCGACACATCGCGCAGCCAAGCCGGAACTTCATCGCCGCTTGACGGTTCTGGTTCAGCTCGCGCCGCCGCTGGCGCACTTGGATCAGCCTCTTCGCCGATGCTGCGCAACCAATCGGTTGCACCAACCGGCATTTTGATCCGTGAGTTTGTTGTTGTCGAGCTTTCTGGGGCTGTTGGTGTTGAGGGCGTCAGCGGCTGCTCAGGATCGCCCATCTTATCGAGCCAAGACGTTGCACCGCTCATACGCCCTTGGCGTTGTGGTTGATTCGGATCGATTAAATCGTCCGTCTCGCGCAACCAGTCCGGTACATCACCACCTGCACCTGCACGTGAAGCCGTACCATCATCCGCACGCTGATCAAGCTCACTTTGCAGATCGCGCAGCCAATCAGGCACATCCTCTGCGGGCGGCGGCGTTGTCGCGGCGACCGGGGCCTGTGGTGGAGTGAGCGGCGTATCGTCCTCACGCAGCCACGCCGGTATATCGTCGCGCGGTGCCGCTGACGCATTCGGACGTGTCGGCAAAGGGACATTTCGCAGCCAGGGGGGGCAAATGTTCCATCGATGGACGACCTACCTAACGATCAAGATACGGCATATCAAAGCCAAGCAGTACACGCACGCCAGCTACAAGTGTCCCAATTGCCGCTCCGATAATCAGCGCGCGTGCCCCAGCCAGGGCAACAACATCGTTGATCCAACGAATACTGTCTCCCACAAGCGGCAACAGCGCAACCTGCGGCAGCTGCAAAGCCAGCGCAATGGCTGCCACCAACACCAGCACTATCGCCTCCAGCGAGCGGCGCCGCACGGCACGTAGTGCGGCGCTCAAACTGAAAAACGCCAGCAGCGCCAGCAAGCTTGCGGCAAGCGGCTCGTAGACAAAACGGAAGAACGTTCGAATCGGCTGCTCGGCCAAATTACGCGGCAGCTGCAAGCCACCATCAACCGGCACAAAGATCCCAATCACAACCACAGTCAACATTGCCAGCAGTAAAATAACGCTGTAGGGCCAACCCTCGACGCGCGTCCGAACACGCCCGCTATGGCTGCCTACAACACTCAACAAACCGACAAGCAGTGCAAACGCGATCACCAACGCGGCCCATTCCACCAGCAGCCGTGCGAATGGCGTCACCAGCGCTGTTGAGTCGGCGAAGTCGATGAGGACAATCAAGCCAACGACGCCGCTGATCAGAACAGCCAAAAAACGTTTCGGATCGCGGAAAAAACTCATTGCGCCCTCAAAAACCGACGATTGTCGGCAGGCCAAGTAGGGGCTGAAGCACACGATAGAGCAGACCAGCCAGGATCAACACAATCGCGACAGTGCGCAGAAGATCCTGCGTCATCAGGCGCGCTTGTGGCTGAGCCGCGCGCGAAAGATAAGCTTCCGCAGCGAAGATCTCCTCGCCGAACAACGTTGTCGGTGTTGTTAACAGCATCAGCGGCAGGCCAGTACTGTTCGCTGTCCCTGCAACCTGTGCAAGGCCACGCTGCGCGCCCTCCTCACCGAGCAAGAGGTATTCGTCGCCCACATTGCCGACAATCATGCTCGACTCAAGCGGCTGCCGCGCGTACATCACATTTGCACCAGCAGCATACGCCAACCCATCATCTTGCGCGAGCTGCTGCACCACCATCGGGTTGTAATCCTGCGATTGTCCCGCTGCGTGATACGCTTGTCGTACCGTGCCGCGCATCGCGAGGTGCGCGATAGCGTCGCCGCTCGTGAGCGATAATGGCGCGCCGTTGAGCGCCGCTTCGCCCGCGATCCGTTCCGCCACCAGCAGCCCTGCCAGTGTCTGCGCGCTTGTATCGCGCCCTCCCGTACGTGTGCCGATGCCGCCCGAGCCCGGAGCGACGTGAATGGCACGCCCCGTCTCCGCGCCACGCCCCAGCGCCAAACGTATCACATCCAAAGCGGGTAGTGGCCGCCGATAGGGCAGTTTGCCGGCCAGAACTCTTGCATGATAGAAGAGCGTCACAATAATGACGGCCAGAACAATGAGCAGAATAAGCAAGGCTTCGAGGGAAAGCGTCATCAGCGGCCCTGTGCAGGTGTTGCGCGATGGCCTATGCCATGCACAAACGATAGAGCGGTGATCGGCAGCATCAGGCAATTCTCTTTACAGATTTTCGCCTTTTTCTTGTTCTGAGTGTAACCCATTGCATGGGCTTTGTCAACATTCTCAGCTATCGAGCAGGCGTCGCAGCTCTTGCCAAGACTGCTCCTCGGCCAGCACGTCGGCGTAACGTCGCCAGCTATGGCCGTGCAGAAAGGGGCGTGTAAACTGGGCGCACTGGCTACTTATCACATCGATCGGGCGCAGTGCATCGAGCATTAGCGCCAACGGTGCGCGCAGCCCTGCGCGCTCGATGGCCTGCACGAGTCCTTGAAGATCCTCGCGCCGGGTGTCAGGACTTTCCATCGGCGACTCGCGCCTCGACCGCTCCTACCAGGGCGGCGAGGAACTCTGCAGCAAGGCGCTCGAAGCGCTCACGCTGCGTAGCCTGTAAGAATCCGACGAGCGCCTCTGGCATATCGATCGCATCGATGCGGTCAACCTGGTAGCGGCCATCGCCGAGCGGCGTCACCTGGCAGCTATTCGTGCCGGTGAAGGGCGGAAAATTGATCCGAAAGGTTGTCGCCCGTCGCAGTGCGCTAAAATCGGTGATCTGCAGATCGGCGCTCACCAGCGCACCACGCAACCGAAGCCGGTAGCCCGGCCCAGGTTTCTGCCCTGCTGGCAGCTCAATCTGCAGTTGCTCCATCGCAGGCATCCAACGCGACCAACCACGAAAGTCGTCGAGCACCGCCCAGACAGCCTCGGGCGGTGCATGGGTAATAGTCGACGCTTCAATGCGATATTGAGCCATGAAGTTGACGCCAGAACGCCCAGCGGCGTCGTAGATGCTCGACGCGCCAGCGTGCAGGGAAATAAGCGCCCGAGGCCGTCACAACGACAGCCTCGATGCCGATCGGAATACTACCGAAGCTCGCGAACAGCCGTGCATCAAGCGCCGGCTGATAGCGCATCACCGCTACGATCTCGGCGAAGGGCAGGTCAAGGCCATCGTAGCCAAGCCAAAGCGTTTCCACCAGTAAATTCTGCCCCGCCTCACTCATCGCCGAAGGACACACCCAACGCCCGTGCGCAGAGCACCAGGTCGCTGTGCGGGCGCACCGTTTTAAGATGGCCGGTCGCTTCCGTCAACGGAACTGTGATGATGTCCTGGGCGCGCAGCGCGACCATCTCGCCAAAAATGCTCTTTGCCGCCGCACTCACCGCCGCCGCGCCATAACGCGTCGAAAGCAGACGATCATACGGTGTCGGCGAGCCACCGCGCTGCAGATGGCCTAGCACTACCACGCGCGTATCTTTGTCGGTGAGCTGCTGAAGCCGATCGCCGACAAACTGCCCGACACCGCCTAGCCGTCCGTCGCTGACATACATTACATCGCCATCAACGGCACGCGAACCCTCGGCAACCACCACAATGCTAAAGGTATTGCCGCGCTCCTCGCGCTCACGAATCTTATTTGCCACCGTATCGATCGAAAAGGGGATCTCCGGTATCAAGATCACATCAGCACCGCCAGCCAGCCCGGCGTGCAGCGCGATCCAGCCGGTGTGGCGGCCCATCACCTCTAGCACCATCACACGATTATGGCTAGCGGCCGTCGTGTGCAGTCGGTCGATCGCATCAGTGGCAACTTGTAGAGCAGTGTCAAAGCCAAAGGTACGGTCGGTACCCGCAAGATCGTTATCGATCGTCTTTGGTACCCCGATCACCGGCGCACCAAGCTTGTAGAGTTCGAGCGCGATGCGCTGTGTTCCCTCACCGCCGATCGTGATCAAGCCGTGTAGTCCAAGCTCTTCAATCGATTGCACAGCCTGCACATATGGATCCTCTTCCGGTGCAACATTCGGATTACGAACCCCAAAATGCCCCTTGTTTGTTGTTCGTAAGATCGTTCCGCCGCGCGGGAGCAGGCCCTGTACATCCGCGTTTGTTAACACACGGTAGTTCTTTTCGCCCAGCAAGCCTTCAAAGCCATCCTGAATGCCGAGAGTTTCCCAGCCCATGCCCGACGCCGCTTTTACAACCGCACGAATCACGGCGTTCAACCCGGGAGCATCGCCGCCGCTGGTGAGAACGCCGATCCGTCGAGTGGATTTCCGCATCATCCTTTAATCCTCCTGATCGCATTATAACGCGGACACGCCCTTTCGTTGGAGCAAACAGCGCAGTATTAGAGTTGCGGTTCAAAATCCTCCAGGCGCTGCTTAAGCGCAGCAAGGAATTGATCGGCCCGCCGCTGATCGAGCACACGCGCATCGTAAACCAGGCCAAGCCAGGCTTGTCGGCGCATCCCGATACCATCACCATATGCCATTACATCGCGCCGTTCCGCGCCCACCCAGAGCCGCGTTGCGGTTGCCAGCGGCGCAGGGCGCGTTAAGAATGCGCTCGCTGTATGGCGTTCCACACTGAAATAAACGTCGCCCGCTGTCGAGTCTTCCGGTACCGCAGCGAGCGCACGCGCAAATCCGCGCAGCGTCAGGTCGCTAGCATCTCGCACTAGGCCGCGCTCAACGCCTTTAGCCACAAAGACATGTACCCGATGCCGCTGCATCAGGCCTGCCTCGCTCCAACGCGCGTTCAAATCAGGAAATTGCCTCAACAGGTCACCAGCGACATAAGCGATGCAGACAAACGCATCCAAGCTCAATCGTCGTCGCCGAAACACCTCGGCCTGCGTCACGCAGTACTTGTCGACTGCACCCAGATCAACTTCGAACACCGTCAATAGCTGCGGAACGCCCACGTTTTGCCACGGGTATGGTGTAGCTCCAGCGTGAATATTCGTACCCTCGGGCTGCGCGCTTACGGTTGGCGGTGCATGGCTCGTCACCACCCCACTGTCGCCCGCACTGCTGCGTCCTGCATCCTGAAGCCTGAAGCCTGAAGCCTGCCCCGCAAATCCTACAGCTGCCAATACATCCTGCTTGCGCACTCGGTCGCGCCGAGCGATTGATTCCAGATCGACGCCCAGAGCCGTCGCGATCGTGCGCGCGAGCGGCGTTGCGCGTATTCTGCGCTGGGTTCGGCTGTCAGCGCTCACCGCACCATCGGGCGACGTGCGCGAAAACACCGCGTGCTCCGTCACTACAGGGGTGCTGCGCTGTGCTCTGTGCTCTGTACGCTCGTCTTTATGCTCGATCGCACCAATCACCTCACCCGGCCGAGGATCGCACCAATTGCGGCGCTGATCGTCAGCACACCCGCAGCAGTACTTGGCAGGACATACTCAGCCCGTTCTGTCACTGCCAGAGCTAACGGCTCGCCTAGCGCAACACTATCGCCGGTTGCTCGCAGCCAGTGCGTGAGCGTCGCCAACGCACCCACTCCCATTGGAAGCACTAATTGCACAGGTAGTGCCGTTGTACCCACACGATCGGTTTCCAGGTTCTTAGTTCGCGCTTCACCTAACACATCCATCACGACGCACCCTCCGCTTTGTCCCAGAAGGCGCGCACTTTCTCGCGCAATAGCGTGTGCTCGCTTTGTTCGAGGTGCGCATCGTGCGCCAGAATCTGTTCGGCCTCGCGCCGTGCTGCGTGCAGCAGCCGCGTATCGGCCAGCCGCGCCACTTTCAGGTCTGGCGTACCGCTCTGACGTTTGCCGAAGAACTCGCCGGGGCCGCGCAGCTGCAGATCCAACTCCGCCAGCTTAAAGCCATCGGTTGTCTGCTCCATTGCCTCCAGCCGCTGCTTCGTCTGCTCGTTCTCTTTGTCGCTGACCAGAATGCAGAAGCTCTGATGCTCGCCACGACCCACACGCCCACGAAACTGGTGCAGCTGGGCCAACCCAAAGCGCTCAGCGCCCTCGATCAGGATCGTAGTCGCGTTCGGCACATCGATGCCGACTTCGATCACCGCCGTCGCCACCAAAATATCGAACTGACGGTCACGAAAGGCCAGCATCACCTCGTCTTTATCGCGGGGCAGCAACTTACCGTGGATCAGGCCCACTTTTAGATCGGGGAAGATCTCGGTCTGCAAATAAATCTGCATCTCTTCTGCCGATGGCAGATCGATCTTCTCGCTCTCCTCCACCAACGGGCAGATCACAAAGGCCTGACGCCCCTTCTCGATCTCCTTGCGCACATGCCGGTACGATTTGTCGCGCTCGCCACGCGTGATCCATTTTGTGCGAATCACCTGGCGACCGGGCGGCAGCTCATCTAAAATCGACACGTCCAGATCGCCAAAGATCGTCAATGTCAACGAACGCGGGATCGGTGTCGCTGTCATCACCAGCATATGCGGGTTGAAGCCCTTCTGCTTCAAGCGCTTGCGCTGCTCAACCCCAAATCGATGCTGCTCGTCGATACACACCAGTCCCAGGCTCTGATAAACGACCGACTCGGTGAAGAGCGCGTGGGTGCCGATCACTAGGTCGACTTCGCCGTTCGCGATGCCTTCCAGCACGCGCCGTCGCTCCTTAGCGCCCAGGCTGCCGGTTAGCAACGCTACCCGCACTCCGGCTCCATCCATATCGTCGTCGTCGCTCATGCCAAGGATGCGCGTGATCTCCGCTAGGCGCGCGGCCTCTTCGGCGGCCAGCGTATCGCGCCAACTCTCGCTGGTCTCGGCAGACTTGCGCGGCACTTTTACCTTGCTCAGCAGGCGTTTTAAGCCTTTGTAGTGCTGCTCGGCCAAAATTTCAGTTGGTGCCATAAGCGCACCCTGAAAGCCATTCGCTACCGCTTGCAGCAGCGCCGCCGCCGCCACCACGGTTTTGCCGCTGCCCACATCACCTTGCAGCAGGCGTGCCATCGGCGTTGGCCGCGCCAGATCAGCAAAAATCTCGCCCAGCGCGCGCCCTTGCGCTCCGGTAAGCGCGAAGGGCAACTGGGCGAGCATGTCGTTATGCACCGTCTCGTTGAGAGCAAAAGAGAACCCTAGCTCGCCCTGCCAGAGCATCTTGCGCTGCACAACGCCGAGCTGAATGAACAGAAACTCGTCGAAGCCCAGGCGCGTACGGGCCCGCTCCAACTGCTCTTTGTTATCGGGGAAATGCATTTGCGCCACAGCCTGCGTTAGCCCGAGCAAGTTGGCGCGCTCACGCACCGCCGTCGGCAGGTATTCGGGTAGCAGGCCAGCGGCCATATCCACGACGGTTTTGATCACGCGGCGCGCGTTGCGGTCGTGCAGGCCCTTGGTCAGCGGATGTACCGGCACAAGCCGCCCAGTGTGCAGCAGTTCGTCACTGGCGTAAGGCTCCCAATCGGGGCCGCTCATCTGGCGCAGGCCCTGGTACGAGGTCACCTTGCCGCTCAACACGATCTTACGGCCTACCGAGAGCTGCTTAGCCAGCCAGGCGCGCCAAAACACCGCCTTTAGCGTCCCGCTCTCGTCGCCAATTCGTACCTCAACACTGCCCCGCCCGTTGCGCATGCTGAAGGTGCGCACATCCGTCACCTCGCCAACAACTGTCTCCATCGCGCCGATCTCCAGATCGGCGATCTTCTTCTGCGAGGTGTAGTCGTCGTAGCGATGCGGAAAGTGATAGAGCAGATCCGCAACGCTGCGCAGCCCGAGCGCTTAAAGGCGTTTGCGTTCGCCCGCCGATGCCCGGCACTACCTCGAGCGTGTCGCTCAAACTGAGCTTGGTCGGCGTGCTCGGCGGCACCGTCACCGCCTTCGTCTGCGTCTTCTTGGCAGGAAT
>JAAUTF010000492.1 GCA_012031775.1 Candidatus Altimarinota bacterium
GCGCCCGCTGCCGACAGCTGTGCCCGCCGCCACGCCCACACCCCAGCCGACCAGTTTGCCCGTCGAGCCGACGGCGACGTCTACGCCAGCAACACCGTCGGAGACGCCAGCAGCGCCGACAAACACGCCTGAAGCAGCACCGCCGACAAACACGCCTGAAGCAGCGCCGCCGACAAACACGCCTGAACCGGCACCGCCGACAGCGGTACCGCCCGATACCTCCGACGTTCCGACTACGACGGCAACGCCATAGCGCGAGCGTCAAGTGCAGAGCGCAGAGCTAATGTGGTTGCAGATTGCAGATGTGAGATTGCAGGTTGTGCCGACCGCGTTCCAACGTACTCGCCATGCCGCCGATAGACCAATAGGTCGCCTGGGTACGCCCTAGTACAGCGCGGCGGACGGTCGTTTCCGGGTATGGGCGCGCTTGAGATCGCCACCATCAGGCGTTCGCCGCAGGCGAACCTACGCTTTAGCGTAGCGGCGGCTTGCAGCAGGTTGACCGGTGCGCCACGCCATGGTACAGTAGCTGCCGCTGTGCTGCGCAACATCTGAGTCCTGAATCCTGAATCCTGAATCCTCACTACCTACCACGCGGAGCGATCATGAACCTGGCAACAAGCGAGCGACCGCTACGGGTCGCGATCATTGGAGCTGGCCCGGCGGGATTTTATGCGGCAGAGGCCTTGTTGAAGCAAAAAGAGCTGATCTGCCATATCGATTTCTTTAATCGCCTGCCCACACCTTATGGCCTGGTGCGCGAAGGCGTCGCGCCCGATCACCAATCGATCAAGGCGGTGACACGCGTCTTCGATAAAATCGCTGGTAATGCCGTCGTCCGCTACTTCGGCAATGTTACCATCGGTCGCGACCTGAGCCTTGCCGAGCTGAAGCTCTACTACGATCAGGTCGTCTTTGCAGTTGGTGCCCAGTCCGATCGCTCCATGGGTATTCCTGGTGAAGATCTTTAGTGGCAGTCTACCCGCGACCGCCTTTGTCGGTTGGTACAATGGCCATCCCGATTATCGCGATCTCGCGATCGATCTTTCGCTGGAGCGCGTAGTGGTCGTCGGTAATGGCAATGTCGCGATGGATGTAACACGCATCCTGGCCGCCGCGCCCGAGGAGTTAGCGAAAACCGACATTGCCGATCATGCGCTCGATGTTTTGCGCGCCAGTAAGGTTCGTGAGGTGGTGATGCTGGGTCGGCGCGGGCCGGTGCAGGCCGCCTTCACCACGCCCGAGCTGAAAGAGTTCGGCGAATTGCACGGCGTCGATGTTATTGTCGACCCCGCCGACTTAGAGCTCGATGAAGCCAGCGCCGCTGCTATGGTGGGCGACAAAACCGCCACAAAAAATGTGGAACTGCTACGTCGCTATGCTGCACGCGGTGATACCGGTGCTCTACGCCGCATCGTGATGCGCTTTCTGGTCTCGCCGGTGGAGGTGCTGGGCGAGGATGGCCGCGTTGCTGCGGTGAAGATCGAGCGCAACCGGCTGGCGCAGTCGGCTGACGGCAGCCTGCGCCCGCGTGGCACTGGTGTGTTCGAGACGATCGAGGCCAGTATGATTTTGCGCTCGGTCGGCTATCGCGGCGTGCCACTCGCCGATGTGCCTTTCGACGAAAGCACAGGTGTCATCCCCAATGCGGGTGGGCGCGTCACCAACACTGGTGGCGATGCGGTGCTACCGGGGCTCTATGTCGTCGGCTGGGCCAAGCGCGGCCCTTCCGGCGTGATCGGCACTAACAAGCCCGACGCTGCCGCGACCGTCGTACTGATGCTTGAAGATATTGCTGCGCTACCCGGCATCGACGATGCCCACCGCGATCCGGCGCTGATCGAAGCCTTGCTGCGCGAGCGCGGCATCGACTTTGTCAGCTACGCCGATTGGCAGCGGCTCGACGGTTTTGAAACCGCTTGCGGCCAGCAGCAAGGTCGCCCGCGCGTCAAGCTTACCCGTGTCGACGAAATGCTGCGCGTTATCCGCGAGTGAGTGTACAGGTTACAAAGCATAGTGAGCCCCGTCGCTTTGCGATCTATGCCCTATGCTTTGTAACGTGTAACGTGTAACGTGTAACCTTCATGACGCTGCGCATCGCTATGATCGCCCCGTTTGGCATCCGCCCCAAAGGCACGCTCTCGCAGCGCATGCTGCCATTGGCGCAAGCGCTTGTGCGGCGTGGGCATCAGGTCTCGATCGTTGCGCCGCCCGTGCAGAACCCTGAAGATGCTGGGACGCTCGCTGTGTACGACGGGGTGCCGGTGCTGCATCTTCCGCTACCGCGTCTACCTGGCCCGGCAGCGATCGCTGAACAGAGCCTCGCGCTGCGTAACGCTGCGCTCTGGGATGCGCCCGACCTTCTCCATCTCTTCAAGCCGAAGGGCTTCGGTGGCCTGGCAGCGCTGCTCCCGCGTCGCGTGCCGCTCGTCGTCGACAGCGACGATTGGGAGGGCTGGGGCGGTTGGAACGAATTATTGCCCTACCCGTATCCAGCAAAAATGCTATTTGCCTGGCAAGAGCACCACCTGCCGCGCCGTGCCCAAGCTGTGACAGTTGCGAGTCGCACGCTTGAAAGCCTAGTCTGGAGCTATGGTGTACAGCCTGAGCGCGTGGTCTATCTGCCCAACGGTATTGCGCCTGCTGGTGATCCGCCGACGCTGCTAGCGAATGTTGCCCCACCAACGTTGCTGCTCTACACGCGCTTCTGGGAATTCGCCGTGCCCGACTTGCTGGCGGCCCTGGTTGTTATCCATCAGCGCCGGCCCGACGTGCGCCTACTGGTGATCGGCAAGGGCGAGCGTGCTGAAGAGCAAGCGTTGCTGAGCAGGGCGCAGCGCGCTGGCATCGCCACAATGATTGATTACCAAGGCTGGGTACAACCCGCACAGATCCCGGCGCTGCTCGCGCAGGCGCAGATCGCCCTTGTGCCGCTCGATGATACCCTCATTAACCGGGCGCGCTGCTCCGCCAAGCTGATCGAACTAATGGCCGCCGGCCTTGCCGTGATCGTCGGCGACGTCGGTCAGAGCCGTGAATACATCCGCGACGGCGAAAACGGTTTGCTCATCGCTCCGCATAACCCCGGCGCGCTCGCCGTTGCCGCGTTACGTCTGCTCGACGACCCGGCGCTGACACAACGCCTCCGACGCGCCGCGCGCCACACCAATCACGACTGGAATTGGGATCGCCTGGCCCCGCTGGCTGAGCGGGCCTACCAAATTGCAGTCTAATTCCCTTTGTTACAACCTATGTAGGTTTACTATAATAAACAAACGCTTGATCTTATGTTCTAGTGCTGCTATACTCCGTACAAGTGTTCCGCATCTTTGTGCAAGAATTGTATGGATCAGCTGCACGCGCCAATCGCTATTATTGGCAGCCCGAACTCGACGACGACATTTACCGTCGATATCCTCGAAAGCGCCCGCGATCGCGCGCTCGATCACGCCTGGGTGCGTTTGAGGTCGTCGAGCGTTTTAACGGCAAGGCCTATCGCAAGCGCGCGCTCTGCCAACTTGGCAGCATTGTGACACGCAACCGCTGGCACGAAGATCCGGTGATCCGCGCGGTGATCAAACATCAGGCGCGCTGCCCGCGCTGAGCGGCGAGAGCGATCTTACAAGCGCTCAGCTCACCGCGCTCGGCGTCTTTCTCCTCGACGACAGCGGCATTGTTAAGCGCCGCACCACACTCTCTACGCCACCACCCAGCGGCACGCCCGTCTATCCTGCCACTGCTGAGGCGCTGCAGGCGCTTGTGCATACCGAGCCCGGCATCTTCTACGCTGGTCAGTCGCCCGGAGATGGCCTGCCCGTGCCGCTTACACTGCGCCACTTCGGTAGCACCGAAGATGGCGGCTTCGGTGAGGCAGTCATGCTCGGCATCTTCGGCCAGACGCGGAGCGGTAAGTCGGTGATGGCCGCGCAGATCTTGGCTGGTTTTGCCGCCAATCCGCAACTCGGCATCCTGGTTATCGATCCACAGGGCGAATTTGGCCGCGATCGTTTTGCCGCCGGTGATAGCCGTGTCGATTTTAGCATCCGCCGTATGCTCAGTAGCCTGCGCGCAAAACGTGAGGTCACGGTGTTAACCACCGATGATGTTGCGCTCGAGGGCACTGAGGCGTTTACCGAGGTGCTGCGCCGCACTGGTTTTTTTGAGAGCCTTGGTTTTAAGGGCGCAAACAAAGAGCGCGAGGCCGCCGATCGCCTGGCTGGTATGCTCAACGAGCTTGTGGATGCTCACGGCAAACGTCGCCCTATTCGCAGCCTGCGTATCGATGATCTGCAGCTGCTGGTG
Organism: Candidatus Altimarinota bacterium; assembly: GCA_012031775.1. GTDB lineage: Bacteria > Chloroflexota > Chloroflexia > Chloroflexales > Chloroflexaceae > JAAUTF01. Next base: position 4,303 of record JAAUTF010000492.1, read on the forward strand.
CGCGATCTAGCCCGCTTTGCCGATGTTATCTACGCCAGTAAACCTGGCACCACGCCCGGCGAGGGCCAGCGCGCCGCCGATGTGCTCGCGCGCTTTAACCTCGACCAAGCGCGTTTGAAACGGCTCTGGCTTGAGTCGCTTGAAACGTTCCGCACCGACGATGGCCGCCTGCCGCTCTCACAGGTGCTTGGCCGTGTGTTGAACGATCGCGCTGTTGTTGTGCTCTCTTTTGTCCAGGAAGGCGTCGATGCGACGCCCTATTTTTTGCTGAACGAGATCCTTAGCCGTCTGCGCCAGGTGATCCACAAATCCTTCCAGGGTGGCAAAACCTCAAATGCGCTGGTCGTATTGGATGAAGCGCACCTCTTTGCGGGCGATCACGCCGCTGATACCGGGGACGGCGCGCGTACCAAGCTGCTGCTTGGCCAGAGCGTGCGTATGACGGGGAAATATGGCGTTGGCTGGTTCTTTATTACGCAGGCCCTGGCCGATTTTGATAAAACAATTTTGCGCCAGCTCCAGGTGAAGATCTTCGGCCAGGGCTTTAAAGTTGGTGCTGATCGCGAGCACGTCGAGATCGAATTAGGGCGCGAGGGCTTTCAGCGCTATTGCTCGCTGCCCCGACCCCAAACGTACCGGGCGCTATACCTTTATGTGTACCGGGCCGATCGTCGCGCTTGGCAGCC
>JAAUTF010000015.1 GCA_012031775.1 Candidatus Altimarinota bacterium
CTGGTGTAGATCGAAAATGCGGAAAAGGCCAGGTTGCCGAAAAGAAAGCCCATGCTCAACAGTATCACACTGCCCAACAGGAGTAGGGCTGGATGCAGACGGCGGCGTGGGCGTGGCGTTGCTGCTTTCTGATTGGTGCCAAGCAAGGTGTCAAGCAGATGGAGATCGGCAAGCTCTTGATAGCTGCGGCACGTTGGACACAGGTTCACGTGGGCACGTAGCCGTGCCTGTCGCGGCTCCGCGCTCCCGCAACGTACCCCTCGGTCGATCAACGCTCGCGCTTCGCCGCACTCCATAGCCGTCCACTTCCTACAATCAGGCAGGCCAATCTACAATCGTAGGCGCAGTATACGCGCTCAGCTGCCACATGGCAAGAGCCAGTGTAAAAGATTATAGCTGTGCCTATCGTGCAGGGCGGCGTCCCGTGGTATACTGTATCATCAAATGTTTATAGCGGTTAGCATAGCGATAGCACTTGTTTGTGTAGTAGAACACAAGAGATCGGTATGGCGCTCACGGCTCAATTGTATATTCACCAACGTCTTGCTCTCCTCGAAGGTCGCCTCAACGCTCTGCGGCCCCATATCGCACGTGCCCACCGCACGCTCGAACTGATGCGCAGCAGCGAAGATGCGAATGAGCGCCTCCGCTCCGCCCAGGTCGCTGCCGCCAGGGCGATGGCCGATAGCCTCGAAGCGCACGAGCGCAAATTGCTGACTGCGCGCCGCGCCTTAAGCGCGGAGCTGTCCGACGAAATCTAAGGCACGCTGTTACGCCGCAACAATATGCTATGCAGCGCCGTCTCATGCTTAATTACATCCAATTCGCTCCCCTGTAACCTGTGACCTCTCACCCGCGTAGGAAAATCTATGGAAGCATTCGCCAGTTTTTTCTCGGGCCTCGGCCTCTCGGCAGCCAGCGGTCTGAACGCGTATCTGCCGATGTTCACCGTCGGGCTGTTGTCACGGCTCGGCTTTATCGATCTCGCCGCGCCGTTCAATGTGATCGAGCACCCGCTAGTGCTGCTTGTTATCGCGGCGCTCGCCGTGCTGGATTTCGCTGGCGATAAGATTCCTGCCGTCGACTCAGCCCTGCACGCGCTCGGCATGATCGTCGCGCCGATGGCGGCCGCCATCCTCTTTGTCGCCTCTACCAGCAGTTTCGGCACCGTTGAGCCCTGGCTCGCCGCTATCGCTGGTCTGTTTATCGGCGGCGGTACCCACGCCTTACGCGCTGCTGCGCGCCCAGTCGTCACACTCGCCACTGGTGGCACCGCTAACCCGGTTGTGAGCCTGGTCGAAGATATTGCCGCGCTTGTGCTTACGATTGTCGCTATCGTTATTCCCGTTCTCGGCGTGATCCTCGCGCTTATCGCCGCTTTCTTCGCCTGGCGCTTTTTTAGCCGCGCTCGCCGCACCTGGCGGCAAAAAGAGCACGTCAACGGCGTTGGTCACCATTAACAAAGAGTGGTAGAACAACGTGGGGCTGGTGCAATCGGCAAAAGTGTCGCCGATTGCACCAGCCCCACGCTTTTCTTTAAGCTCTTGTACCCTTACCGAAGGTAGGTTCTAAACCAGATCAGCTGCTCCTGCGCTGCGTAGATCTGGTAGTCGTCGCGGCTTAGGCCGTGGCCATCGCCCAGGAACTTCACCATTTTCGCTGGCACGCCGCGGTTCCAGATCTGGTTGTGAACATTCTCGCCGAGCGTGATCGGCAGGAAGTCTTCCGTTCCCTGGAAGGTCAGCACCGGCGTCTTAATACGGTCGGTATTATAGATCGGCGAGTCGCGCCGATACTCCTCCAGGTTCGACCACGGCGGTAGGCCCTGAATGTAAGGCATCAACGACTGGTAGCCACGCGTCCACTCCACAATATTATCCACCAGCGCACACTGTGGGTTCGCCGCCGCGTATAGGTCGGGGTGGCGAATTACGCTCTGCAGCGTAAAGTAGCCGCCGTACGAACAGCCGGTTATCCCGATACGCCCTCGGCTCGTCCAGCCCTTTGTTACCGTCTGGTTGGCGATCTCGGCCAGTTCGTCGATGTCGGTCGCACCAAAATTGTTATTGTCGTAGAGCGCGTTATAGGTCTGTGGGCCGTAGCCGTAGCGCCCAGACAGCGGCACGATCAACAGCGGGTAGTTAAAATGCGGTAGCAGGGCAAAGGGTCGCTCTACCTGGTTCGCCCAGAAGCTAAACATCGACCCGCCCGGCCCGCCTTCTTGCCAGACGATCAGTGGCTGATTCTGTGGCGGGTACGCCATGCCCGCTGGCAGCACCAGCACACCTTCACGGATCTGGCCGTTCTGCAGGGTGAAATTCACCGGGTACTCTTTGACGTTTGCCAGCTGCTTTAGCTCGGCGTTCAAGTTGCTCAACGCCGTCATCCCACTGCCATCCCAGTTTTGTCGGTACAGCTCATATGGCGTACTGTACGAGCTATGCGTATAGGATCAGTTGGCGGCTGCGGGCGCGTTGCCAACGGCTGCCCATAGCTGCCGGGCTGTGTTGAGACAGTACGGAACTCGCCCGAGCGCCGATTGTAGTAGTACAAATGCAGGTTCGAGCCGTCGGCTCCCTGAATGATCACTTCGTCGGGCGATACAAAACGCCCGGCCTGCAATAGCCCGATCGAGAACGAGTTACCGCTCACTTCCGGTGCATCAAGGCGGCCTACCGGCTGCAGGTTAGCGTCGTAGAAACGCCAGCTCGCCGCCTGTGCAAACTGTGGCACATAGACTGGGTGCGCGCGCCTTTAAGTTTGCCCGGCACAAGCGCCTCGACCATCAGCGTTTGGCCGTCGGTGCTGAACGAGCTGTCGTAGAAATAGACACCATCACTAGCCGTCGCTTTTAGGCTTTGGCCCGTTCCCTTGCCGATATCGTAGACCAGCAACTCGTTGTTTTGATAGAACGGGTTATCCTGCGGTGCCAGGTTGCCCGACACATCGCGGTAGAGCGCATCCGAGATCAGCGCACCGTCGAAGCGCGCGCGCGGCAGCGTGTCGGCATCCCATATCTGCGAAAGCGGAACAGCCACTTTAGCGCTATCCACGCTCCAGCGCGGATAGTTGAGGATAATGCTCGTCTCGTTGAGCGTTGTCAGCTCGCGTGTGTTGCCGCTGACCATATCGATCACTGTCAGGTCGATCTCGATCGTGGCGACCTGCAGTGCCTCACGATCGCTGGCGTACAGACTCGCAGCCAGGTGTGGCCGCTTGCCGTTCAGCCCTGCGATCGAGCGCTGTAATTTCGTGGGGAGTGCCAATGTCTCGTGTTGTACATCAGGGCCGTGGTATGTCACGGGGATATGGGCCAGCAGCGGCTGGCGGTTGGGCTTGAAGAAGTCTTCCACCGGCGGTGCTAGCAAGAACATCGCCTTGCTCCCGTCCGGCGATTGCCCGAGCACGGCGAAGTTGTTCGTCGGCAAGGTGAGCGCGCGGAAACTAACCTCGCCGGTGACAACGTCGATCAGCACGATACCGAAGGCCTGCTCGATCGTTTCGGCGTTAAAATCGAGCGCCAGCGAGGCCAGCGTACGATCGTCGCGCCAGCCAAAACGATAGGTGGTGTCCAGCAATGGGGCAGGGATCAACAGGCTATCCAGAAAGATGTTGAAGTCGAGCGGCCTGAAGCTGCCATTCTGCACGTTGAGGAAACCAAACCGCTCGTCATCGCCGACGATCACGGTGCTATCGTCCGGGCTGATCTGTGAATACACACTGGTGATCCGGGTGCCGGTGATCAACTGCTCGATGCGCTGCACCTCTTCTCCTGGCAGCAAATTGTTGATCGGTTTCGGATCGAAGAAGAAGCCGCCGTCTACAACAATAACGTTGTTGCTGTCGGCACGTGCTGGCACTGCACCGGCAACAAGAACGGCCACGAGGATGGCGAGCGCGAGACGCACTGCACGCATGGACACTCCCTTTCATCAAGCGCGACTACCGAGGGACACTCGTATTAATATAGTAACCCTAACCGGTTTGTGAAGAAGCCAGGTCTACTATTGGCACAGGGGAACGCCTGAGGAAGCGCGAGACACAGCGTTTGGCGAGCTTTTCGCTGCTAAAATTGCCGTAGCGTTGTTAGCAGCGGGCTGATCTGCCCGCCGATCTGAGCTTCAAAAAGAAACTGCACAGCTTCGTAGGTGGCTGCACACTCGGCGCAGGCGAGAATGTGCCACCAGACGTGGGGGTAACTGCGCGCCGCCATGGCAGGGTTGGCTGCCTCGGCATCGATAAAGGCGGCAAGATCTTCCTGGCAGCGCTCACACGAGCACATAGTGTCAGGGAGATCAGCACGCACGTCCAGACTGCGCACCAGCACTAGCAGCGCGGCGCGACAGCGCGGACAGCCTACAAGATGATGATAGACGTCGTGTCCAGGTGGCCGAGTTCGCCGTGGTGCAGCGCATCGGCGACCGCCGCGCGGGCGGTTGTGCAGCTTCTTACGTGCAGTTTCAACGCCGGGGCTTACCTTTCTGTTGCATCCGATAAGCCTTTAACCCTTATTATACTTGAATTAGAGACAGTCTGCCGCTATTCTTTTCGCAACTTCAGGCATATTTCGCAAGCGTACGTCGAGGATTGCGATTGTTGTCCCATACTAGCAACCCTTGTGCCAGCAAAAGCACAAGCTTTTGCCGCTGCAAGCATCGCTAGCACAAGGTCGCAGAAACCTATTGCCCGCCACCAGGCGAGACGGGCCGGAGCTTACGTTTCGGTGTCCGAGCAGGAAGACGGCGCGAAGAGCCTTCGGGGGCAACCAAGGCTCTAGGAAGAGAGGTGGCTCCATTCGCGGATCGTCGGCTCATTACGCAGCAGTTGTAGGGCCTGGCCCAGCAAGGCATGAACACGCGGAACGCTGAGGTTGAGGCGGTCGCCGATCACACGTAGCGGCTGATCTTCATGCGCCCAGAGATAAAAAATTACACCGAGGCGCGTATCGTGGTGTTGGGCAAGGACAGTTTGCACCAGTGCAGCCAGTGCGCGGCTCGCTGTTTCATCCTCTGGGGAAGGCACAAGCGCCGGCGGCGGCAGGTCGCTGGTATCTTGCAGCTGCTCAAGCGAGGTGCTTCTCAACGCCACCGCGCGTTTATGCATCTGGGAGGCGCGATGGGCGCGCACAAAACAATTGCTGATCACCGTGTAAGCCCAAGTCTGAAAGCGACTCTGATAGCGGAAGCTGTCGAGGGCCAGCCACAGGTTCGACATCGCCTCCTGCACTAGGTCGTCGATGTTGGTCGCCACTGCATCGCTCGTCGAGACATACCGGTATTTCATCAACAAGATGCGTAGCGCCAGGCTGCTCCAGTTCGACCAGCGCACGCCGTGATCGTTGTGGCTGCGGTTGCGCAGCGCCTCGACAATATCGTGTTCAAGGTGATAATTAACAATCACAATCTGCAACTGCTCAACGGCGGGAAGCTCAAGCCCACGGAAGCAGCTACGAATCGCATCGACATAGTTTGAACACTCAAGAGAACTTAGCCCCCAGGCCTCGGCTTCGTTGAGTCGGCGCGTTAACTCGCCAAGTTGCTCCATCGTAGCGCTCGCTGCCATTGCCGGTCTCCCGTCTGATCCCGCATCTCCATAGGTATATGAACACACGGCTACTCACATTGGTGAGTAGCCATCATGCATTGCCGACCAACGCCCGCACCGCCGATCGTATGAACTACACATGCTTACCTGGAGAGAGAATCAACCCGGTACGTCCTTCATCGCTCCGTGTTGACTGCCCAAAGCAGACGGTAACCCTGTGGCCGTCGTTTCATTCATGCTACACGTTTTACCGCTTCTCAGGCATCGGTAGTATACCACGCACTGTGGTAAAAAATCTATTAAGAAGAGTTATCAATAAATTTAACTTAACAATCGCAGGGTGTACGTTTAGTTACACGTAGCGGGGTAGTTCAAGCGCACCACAAGGCGATATTCGGCCTTACGGCGCGCCTGGCTCAGGGGATGATGGCGAGGACAAAATCCACGAGGCGTTGCAGCTCAGCAGCTATATTTCCGTCACTAAATTCGTATGTACGTAATCGACGGCCAACTCTAGCTGTCAGCTGATAACTGAAGCCATCCGGGTTGCTCGCCCTGGAGGCAGGCTGACGCAGCAAACGGGCGCGCCGCACCAGCCGATCGAGGCGGGCCATCTGCTCCTCGTTCAGGTGGGCGATGCCGTACTGCTCGCCGCTGCCCTGCGCGAGCACGCTATACAACACGACACCGTTACGATAGACGGTCACCTCGCGGCTGCTGAAGCGCTGGCCACCGCTTTTGCGCAGCGCCACTCTGGCACCACGCGGCAAGCTGAGCATGTCTGACTCGCGAGCTGCGTCGAGATATGTGTCGAAACCACCGTCGAGCGCGCCACCGAGCGAGAATCCACCTGGTGGCAGGCTAGTGGGCTGCTCTTGCTCGTCACTGTTCATGGCAAACGCACCGATCGTAATAATTCCTCAAAGCGTCTATTCGCATCGGCAAACTCGTGCTCGGGTGCGGCCAGCGTAAAATAGTACGAGCTATCGGTGGCGACAACGATATACTCACGTGCCTGGACTACCACCGGCAGCGCGACGCGACGCGGCTCATCGATGGGTTGAACAACATAGGCATAATCGCTGACGATCGCCCGTGCGCCATCCACCGTCGCTTCACGCTCTGTAATAAAATGGTAGGCCGTCAGCTGGCCGCGCTCTTCAACACGACGATCGAGCAAGGTCTGTAAGGTTGGCGGGCTCGCCGGATCGAGCGGGCGTGTCTCGAGCACAAAGCTCGTTTTAAACGCCGAGTCGGCGGTCGGATCTTGTACTTTCAGGGCGACGTCTTGGAGCGAGTCGACGCCGATCCACGTCGCCGGATAGCTCAAGCTGACGCCGCTCACCGCGTCGGTAAAGGCAATCGTGCGGCTCGTCGTCTGCTGGTACAGCAGCCAACCTAGCACGAGCGCCGTCGCCAGAATCAGCACCACACCGATGTCTTTAGGTGCCGTGCGCAGCCGATAGATCGGCCCCTGATTACTGTTTGCGATCATTGCTCGTTTTCAGTTTGTGGTGGTTTGCTAGCACGTATGCCGCCACCAAATCACCACAAACAATAACCTCTTAGACATAGTTCGCCACTACGTGACCCTGCTGGCGAACGCCAGGTTCAGGAACGGGGTGGTGCTCGTCAGTAGTGGTGGCTGTGTCGTCACCACCGACGAGCACCACCAGCTTGTTTGCAACCGTGTCTTAGCGCCGAACTTGGCGCATCGTCACCTGAATATTGCGGCTCATCAGCGCGATCAGCAGGAAGAAGGCCGCCAACGCCACCAACACGCCGAGGATCAGCGAGCGCCATGGGTCGACGGTTAAACCAGTCGCGCTGACTTCGTCGGTGAGCCAGCTGAACAGGCCATTGCATACGGCGGCGAGCGCAAAGCCGAGCGGCACCCACCACAGCGGCTTGTGCGCAAACTTCGCCTCGGCCATAAAATAGCCCATCAGGCCGCCGAACGAAGCCTGCGCGAGCGCCGTGGTGACGGTGTTGATCACGCCCGGCGTAATCGCCACCCCCGCATTATCGACGATATAGTGCAAGTTCAGCAGCGTCGCCACACCAAGGCCGGCGGTTGTACCATAGATCACGCCGTCCATCCGTTCGTCGAACTCGGCGCTTGCATACACGGTGCGCACGCCAATGTACGCGCTTGCCTGCCAGAGAAACCCTGGATCAAAATAGCCGCCGCCAACGACACCTGCCAGCTCGCCGTCGGCACCCAGTCGGCATAGGTAAAGACGTTACGAATCAGCGGAATGGCGACAAGCTCGCCCAGCGCCAGCGCGGTAAAAAACACCAGCATGATCCGCGTTTTCGGCTCAGGCTCCAGTCGGTCTTGACGGTAAAAAAAGAAGAGCCAGAGCGCCGTAGGCACTACCGCCAGAAAAATTCCTACAGCGATACGCACGCCGTCGTTAGCCAGCGGTAACTGCTGGCCGAGCAGCGCGAGCAACGCGCTGAACAGCGCCATACCGACGATCTGGTACAGGCTCGCGCGCCAGAAGCTGTCGTGCGAGCGATTGACCACACCGTAATGGCGCTCACAGTATGGTCGTCCGCCGATCAGTCGGTACGGCGGCTCCAACGGGTCTTCGCAGATACAGCAGCGAACATCTCGATTGGTAGGTGTCATTCTGTTCTGCTCATTCTATTGCCAAGGCGTAATGCGTGCGTGTCCGATACAATTTACAATCGCCTCAGCGCCGCAACTGCGCATCCACCCGGTATGGATTGCTCGCATTCGCCGGTACATTCATCTCGCCATCGGCCACGATCGGGCGGTAGCCACGCGCAAAGACGATCACACCGTAGCTCTGGCCGCGCGGGACGGGCCGTTCGGTCTGAAAGAGGCCCTGGCGATCGGCAGTGCCAACCGTGAGCACCTCGTTGGCGGTCAGGTTGTCGTCGGCGGCAGCCTGTGATGCGCTCACTCCCGGCTGCATAATAAAAATCTGCGCGCCCGGAATTCCGCGCCGCGTGTTGACATCGGTGATCGCACCCTGCACAAAGACCAGATCGTTATTCGCTGTCGGCGGCGCGCTTGGGCTATCGCCGGTTGTACAGGCGATCATACGCACATCGTCGACAAAATAGCTGCTCACATTGCCAGGCGGGTTCTCCGAGACAAAGGCCAGCCGCACAGTTTTGCCCGCAAAGCGGCTGATGTCCACCTGTGCCTGACGCCAGTTGTCGTCGCCCTGCGATGACTCAAAGCTCTCGAGCTCAGCCAGCACATCACCGTTGGTATTGGCGATCGCGGTGCTGAAACGCGCTTCTGAGGCGAAAATACCCAGTACACCGCTCGTCTCGTAGTGAATAAGCCGCCAATAATCGACCGTTACGCGGGTGGCATTCGCCGGAATGCTCACATCCTGGTACAGCAACTGCACCGCTTCCTGGTCGGTGCCGCCGAGCCAAGCACTGCGCCGCCCGGTGTAAGGCAGCTGTGTATCGATAAGCGCGGTATCGCCACGCACTACTTGCACCCAGGCATCGTTATTCTCAAAGCCACCATTAAGAACAATGTCGCTACAGCCCGCAGGCAGGGCCGGTGCTGGCACCTGGCCGCCCTGACCGCTATCCGGCAACGTCGACTGGTCGGGCAGCGCGGGTGTATCTGGCACCGAGTCCGTCACAATACCAACCTGGCCAAAGGCCTCACGCACGCTCCCTGCCTCGCCATCGCCATACAGATCCTGGGCAGCACGCACACTAGCGTTGAGCGAGTCGAGAAAGCTTGAGGTCGGGGTGAGGTACTGAGTCAATGCGCGGTAGTAGATCTGCGCGGTACGATCGTTGCCGATGACTTGAGCGACGAGGTAGGCGGCGCGGTTGGGGATGCCACTGTTGATATGCACGCCACCATTATCAGCGCGGCGGCTGGCGGGCAGATTGGCGAATTCGCTCATCGAAGCTGGCTGGCCGATGCCACCGAGCGGATTAAACGGGTCGTAGGCTCCACCCGCGTTGGGGTCGCGCAGCGAGCGTAAGTATGGCCGCGGGTACGGCGGCGATTTGATCACCGTCTCGCCGATCTCCCAGTTGCCTTCGTCGATCAGCGCCCCGAAGACATCGGCATACGACTCGTTCAGCGCCCCTGGCTGCAGCTCGTAAATCAGGCGCGAGCTACTGTCGATCACCCCGTGTGTAAACTCGTGGCCCACCACATCGAGACCATAGGGCAGCGGCCTGAAAATCTGGCCGCCGTCACCATAGATCATCTGCTGCAGATCACCGATCCAGGCTGCGTTTTCCGAGTCCTCCGGGCTGCTCCCATAGTGAACCGTCGAAACAAGCGGGCTTCCCTGGCCATCGATCGCGTTACGCTGGAAGTTTTCGAAGTAGAAGTTGTACACGATGCCTGCGCCATCGTGGGCCGCCTGCGCCACCGGGTCGCGCGAGCGCTCGCCCTCGTCGATCAGTTTGCGCCCTGGAATACGTGTCGTATTATCCGCCGAATAGGTGATACGGCGCATCACCGGCATTACGCTATCGATGCTGTGGATAACCGCCTCACGCCGCGCATGCACAAAGAACGTCCAGCGGCCCAGCGGTGCTTCGGTGATGATCGACACCTTCCAGGCCAGATACGCCGCGCCATCGTGATGAATATACACAATCAGTTCGGTCGCAGCGGGTTGCAGCTGATGCGCTACCGTCGTCTGCTCAAAAGGCTCGAGCTGGTTGGCCAGCAGATCGCGCAGTGCCAGTTCTTCCGCGCGTGCCCTGCTAAGCGTTGGCGTCGTCTCGAGTGCGAGCTGCGGCTGGAACTGACCGTTGACCGCAACCACGCGATCGTCGGCGTCGAGATGTACAACGATCTCGCGCCCAAAGACCGGCAAGCCACTGTAGATCTGGCTGAAACGGAAGTGGCTAAAAGCCAGCTGCAGATCGGGTTCCTGGCGCAGCAGCCGTAGATCTTCGTCCACACTGCGTAAGCCATACAGCGCGCGGTTCTCGTCGAGAAAGCCGCGTGCTATCGCCAGCGGCTTGCCGATCTCGGCTGCGGTCGGCGTATACGGCAATCGTGCGTCGGCGGTGATACCGCTGAGGAAATCAGGGATGCCAGTGTGCGTGTTCCAGCTGATATGCAGCGCCTCACCAGCACGTGCAGTCAGCGCTGTGAAAGCACCCTGCGGCGATGGTTGCCGCAGCATGTCTTGTTCCAGCGCGCTGCTGGCTTGCAGCCCCCGTCCGATAGGTTCGCGAAGTGAACTGTGCGTGGGCGAAAACGGCCAGGCCAGCATACCCATCGCCAGTACATAAACTAGCGCGATAGCGACCAGCGGGACGAAGCGGCCCTTGATCAGCAGGCTGAACTTCATCAACCCCCCCTGCTAGCCGAAGAAGGCACAACAATAGCCTTTATCGTCACGCTACAGCCTATGGCGGTTTACGCTAGATGCACGGCAGCACACACGTATCCATAAGCCTTGAGGGTGACGTATAGACGGGATAGTAAAGCCCTAGAAGTATAGCATAGAATCGCTGATTGCTTAGCGGGCTGTGCTGCTTTGGTACACTGTGTTCTTACTATTATCCTACGGAAATGCGCTGCAATGGTGGTTTCTGTAACGCTACGCAGCCATTACGCATGACTGCATGGTGTCAACACGAGAAATCCGGCGTGTGACACGTTGTTATCGTATACACGGAGGTACTATGCCGTGCCAGGGACTATCGAGAGCGCTCTATTAGTTCGGGTTTCTCTGATGCAAGCCTATATGCGTGAATTGGCCACCGAACACGAGGCCCTTGCCGATGAGCAGGAGGCCGCGCTGCGTTTGCTGCGCCACGAGCTGCGCACCCCGGTAAATCATATTATCGGTTATGGCGAGATGTTGTTGGAATCAGTCGAAGACGCCGCCGATGATACGTACTATACGCTGCTTACGGCCCTCTTAAGCGCCGGCCAGCAGGTGCTTAGTCAGCTTGATCGCGCACTTGCCGACAATACGCGTACACCTGATCTTGCCGTATTGGCCGCACAGATCGACGCCCCGCTGACCGTGATAACCCATATTTGTGCCGATATACAGCAGCGCAGCACGCCCGCCGACTCACAAGGCGCAGCCGACCTCGCCCGGATCGCCGGTGCTGTCGCCGATTGCGGCTTCAGCTCAGCGCGCACGCCAACACACAAGCGACCGAAGGCGACGGCCCAGAGAGCGCAGCACAAGACATTAAGAACCCAGAATCAGGCCAGCCAAGTAGCGCGCAGCGCGCACTGCCCACGGAGATTGGCGTACAGAACGCAGCCGCCCCGGTGCTTGTTGGAGGCAGCACCGCAACCGTGCTCATCGTCGATGACAACCTGAACAACCGCGAGATCCTGGTGCGGCGGCTTGAAAACCTGAATTACACCATTCTGACGGCAGAAAATGGCCTGATCGCCCTGGATATCCTTGGTGAACACGCAGTCGACTTGATCTTGCTCGATATCATGATGCCGGAGCTAGATGGCTACCAGGTTTTGGCGAAACTCAAAGCCGACGATCGATTGCGGCACATCCCGGTGATCGTGCTCTCGGCGATCGGAAACATGGAAAGCATCGTGCGCTGTATCGAAATGGGCGCTGAAGACTATCTGACCAAGCCCTTCGACAGCGTGCTGCTGCGCGCCCGTATCAGCGCGAGCCTGGCGCGCAAGAGCCTGCGTGATGTCGAGCACTCGCTGTTGGAATACGTGCGGCTCGAACAGAAACGCGCCAACGAGCTACTGCACGTGGTCATCCCGCTCGGCGTTGCGCTGACGTCGGAGAAAGATTATAACCGGCTGCTCGAGCGTATCGTGCTAGAGGCGCAGAGCCTCTGCAACGCCGACGGCGGCACGCTCTACCTCATCACCGACGAAGAGCAGCTGCGTTTTATGATTGTGCGCAACGCGAGCCTCGATATCGCCATGGGTGGAGCCTCGGGCAAAGACATTCCCTTCCCGCCGCTACGGCTTTATGATGCGCAGGGAACGCCAAACTATCAGTATGTGGTGACGCACGCAGCGCTCACCGGCGAGACGATCAACATCGCCGATGCCTACGACGCCGAGGGTTACGATTTCTCGGGGACGAAAGCCTTCGACGACCGCACCGGCTATCGCTCGGTATCGCTGGTGAACATTCCGCTGGAAGACGCGCACCAACAGGTGATCGGGGTGCTGCAGCTGATCAACGCGCGCAACGACGCTGGCGATATTGTGCCCTTCGATAGTGGTCAGGCGCAGATGCTCGAATCGTTAGGGCGCCTGGCTGCCGCCGCGCTCGAAGCCTACACGCGCGAAAAGCAACTGATGGAAGAGATCGCCGACCTGCGCATCGAGATCGATCAAGTCAAGAAGGAGCGCGAGGTCGCGCAGATCACCCAGTCGAGCTATTTTGCGCACCTAAAGACACGCGCGCGCGCATTACGAAATGGCGAAGCCATCGACCGCGAGCGCTACGATGTGCAGCGCGAGAAAGTATATGTGGTCAACGAACAGCCGCTCCACGTCTGCGAGCTTGGCGCGCCACACCGCCGCATGGTGCTGATGATTCATGGCTGGTCGAGCTCGTGGTACGCGCTCTCGCCGTTGCTCGGCACCGTGGGTGAGCGCTACCGCTATGTGGCCGTCGATCTGCCGGGGTACGGTGAGTCGCCGCGACTGCCAACACGAGCGACGATCGAAGGGTATGCCGATCTGCTCGCCGATTTCATCCGCCAGAACAGCGAGGAGCCCGCCTATTTGATCGGCCACTCGATGGGCGGCATGATCAGCCTGACGATGGCGTTGCGCCATCCGGATGTGGTTGAGCGCATGGTGTTGCTCTGCCCCACCGTGAGCGGTAATCTCTCGTTCTGGATCAACACCTTTATTTCGCCGATCACCATGCTGGAGCGCTACAGCTTCGCCGACCGAGCAGTCTCGGCGCTTGAGCCGTATATGGTGAGCGTGACCGACCGCCTGATGCGGCCCGCCTCATTTGCTGAGCGCACAAAAATCGCCGATGTCGACTATTTGCGGCTGCGCGCCGACGCTCGCCGCTCGGGCCAGGGCCGGGTGCGCGCCGAATGCTACTGGGCCATGCGCGATAACGATCTGCGCGGCAAACTCACGGCGATGTCTGTGCCCTCGCTGGTGATTTGGGGTATGGAAGATAATACCGTGCCCCTGCGCGATGCGAGCGTAATCGCCGATGAATTCCCGTCCGCCGAGCTTCGCGTGTTGCCCAAAGCTGGCCACTGGCCGCAGTTCGAAACCCCTGAGCTTACCAAGCGTTATGTGCGCTCTTTCCTCAGCACGCCGCTCAAACTCTTGAAAGCACAGTTTTGAGGTTCTATAGCAGAAATCAGGAGTCAGAAGCTTCTACCGCACGAGGGCTCGAACATGTTGTTCACCGCTATAGAACGAGTTTGCTGCGATTAGTGGTGATAGGAAAGCCCTGCACCACTATCTCCAAGGTCGCTAAGCGATAGTGTGGCTGGTGTTGCTCTTGTTGATCGCGGCGGCACGCGGAGCCCACGCCAACACCAGGTGTTCAAGCGTGCCGAAGGTGACGAGCGCGGCCAGCAGGGTAAGGCCGATACCGCCCGCCGCTATGCCTGCCTGGCCGGCCGCAGCCCAGAGGTTGAGCGCCACCCAAGCCCAGCCGACGATGAGAAAGGGGAAGAGGCCGTTGCCAGTGCTCTGTCGCCAGAAACTGCCCAGGTAACGCAGGTGCGGCGGGAAGAGTTCGACCTGCAACCAACGCACGCCGAGCAAGATGTTCAATTTGGCACTGTGCTGGAGCGCCCAGCTGAGGAAGAAGATATACAGGCCGTAACCGTTTGTGGCATCTCGTAGCATCCATGCCAACAGCGCGAGTTCGACAAGCACCGCAAGCTCGTGGTAGAGATGCGTGCCGAGCGCGAGCCGAAGCGTCGCCAGCCGAACTCACCACTTGGCAGTGGCCGACGCCATGGCCCGCTCAGCACACCGCTGTAGAATGCCAGTTCGTGCCAGGCCCAAATACAAAGCCCCGCAGCGACACTCTGGTAGCTAGCCCAGAGCCCTACGTCGTGCCGATTTTGCCAGAGCGTATGATGGGCAACGGCCAGCGGCAACAGTGCCAGCACTAAGGCTACCCGCCCCCAACGCTGACCGCGCCGGTTGAGCGCCAGCATCCCCACCGTGAGCCCACCCCAAGCGAGCACAAGTAGCACGACCGGTATAAGATAGAGCTGGAACAGTAGTTGGGTGGTCATCTAGTAGAAGCACCAAGATAATTTGCTTAAATGACAATTGTTTGATATGAATGGTAACACGGAGCCGGAGCGAAGTCAATGACGGCACCAGGTTCAACAATGTGGTGCCGCGCTAGAGACAAGCGTCGTGTAGTGGGCGATAGCCGCTTCGATGCCGAGACGTGGACTGCTGAGAATAGGGACGCCGAGCGATGGAGCGAGGGCGGCAGCGTCGGCCATCGACGCCTGGGCAAGGACAAGGACATCACTGTCGACGGCAGCTTGTGGTAGCTGTGCGCGGATCGCAGTCTGGTATTCTACCTGATCGCCACGCGTAAAAGCGGGCCATGCATCGGCGCAAAGCACTGTGCGCAGCTCGACGGTGCTCCGTACCCGGCTCGCTTCCTCCCGGATCAGGTCGCAAGTTGGCGCAAGCGTGCTGGCGAGCGCGGCCACCACCGTGATGCGAGGGCCGCTGCGAACCGCCAGGGCCGCCATCGCGCGATCGATTCGGGCGACGGAGTGACCGCGTGTAGTGCCGATATATTCAGCCAGACCGCCGATCGTCGAACAGGTACAGACTAGATGAACCGAGCCAACTGTGAAGGCGTCATCGATGACTTCAGCGACGCGCCGCTCAAGGTCGGGCGACAGGCCTTCGTTGCGCGCAGATTCGAGCAAATCGATATCGACAATGTGGCGCACCGGCATCATCGGTGCCAGATCGAGCAAAAGCTGATCGAAGGTTGCGACGTGAACAGGCGCGGTATGGAGCAAGGTGAGGAATTGAGGGGGCATGGGCTTTGTCACCATCTGAATGCTGTTGGAAAGCGTGACGCCTACAACAAGAAGAAGGTTCTTACACTATGCATTGGTTGACATGGTTGTGTTGCTGCTTGCTGCTCACAGCGTGCAGCTCGCAGACGACGGCACTTGCGCCGACGGCACTTGCGCCGACCGCACTTGTGCCAACGTCGTCACTGGTACCTGTACCAACGGAAGCCCAGCAAGATTTCGCGCGGTTGTATCGATCGGCACACGCGGGCTCTTTCTGCACTGTAGCGGCAGCGGTTCGCCAACTGTAGTTCTTGAGGCAGGCCTCGGGGCAGGCCATAGCAGCTGGCGCGCGGTACAAGCCGCGCTAGTGACAAAAACTCGTGTCTGTAGCTACGACCGCGCCGGGCTAGGCCAAAGCGATATTGCCCCCACCCCGCGCACGAGCGCCGAGGTGGTAGATGACTTGCACGCCCTGCTTGCCGCCGCTGCAGTCGCCCCGCCCTATGTGCTAGCAGGGCACTCGTTTGGGGCGCTGCACGCCCGACTGTATACGGCGCGTTACCCGGACACTGTGCAGGGCCTGGTGTTGCTCGACCCGGTGCATGAAGATTGGTGGCGCGAGGCTGCTGCTGTATTGCCAGCGCCAACCGCCGACGAGAGCCAGCGCCTTACCGTTTTTCGTAGCTACCTTGAGCGCGATGTTGGCGACCCGGCATTGAATGCCGAGCAGTTCGACATCCCCGGCTCGGCAGCGCTGCTGCGCGCGAGCGGCGATCTCGGTGAACGCCCGCTGATCGTGGTAAGCGCCGCACGCCGTGATATCCTTGCGCCAGGGCTTCCGCGTGGGCTAGAAGATCACCTCTATGCGCTTTTCCAGCGTACCCTACCGCAGCGTCTACTCGCCCTTTCCACCGATAGCACACAGGTTGTCGCCGAGCAGAGCGGCCATAACATCCCACAGGAACAGCCCGATCTCGTGGTCGCGGCGATCGGTGCCGTAGTGGACGCGGTGCGGGCCGAGCCGTAGGGGCGCAGCAGGTTGTACTCCTACGGTGCTTCACCCCGCCGTAAACATTCGTCGATTATATCGAGCACGGCCGGTATCTCAGCGATGCTCTCAACGACGAAGTGCGCGCCAGCGGTGTAAAGTTCGGCGCTAATCGCGCCGAGGCGTAGGTGAAGCTCGTGGGCGGGCAGAGCAAGGGCGTCGTCGTAGCTCAGCCCAAGCGCGCTGCCGCTACGACTCAGGCCGATTGTCCACATACCGGCGTTCAGGCCCTCGGCGATATCTGGCACGGTGTCGCCGACTTTCACCGCAGCTGCGAGCGGGTAGATGCCAAGCTGCATGGCGTTCTGTAGCGCCATCCAGGGCGCGGGCCGCCCGGCAGGGACGTCGCTGGTGCAGACGAGTGCGTCGGGGCAATAGCCCTGTTCGGCCGCCGCCGGTGCCAGCACCTGCATAATCGTGCGGCTGTATCCGGTGCTCGAACCGATCCCCATGCCACGCGCCCGGCAATGCTCGACTGTGCTTAGCGCCCCCGGGATCAGGGTGGCATATTCGGCCACACAGGCGACTTGCAGACCGATCGACTCGGCATACATCGCAGAAATATCGATCTCGTTCCACGCCCGCCCGTGGCGTTGCCGCCACTGCTCGGCGACCGTCGGCAGCGCGGCGAGTACACGAATATGGTCGACTTTCGCCAGGCCCATCGGCGCACGTGCCTGTTCGGCGCTGACGTGAACGCCACGACGGGCGAAGACTTCGATGAACACTGCGACTGGGGCAAGGCTGCCGTGGTCAACGGTCGTCCCTGCCCAATCGAAGATAATCGCCCGTAGCGGCCCGCAGTAACGCGGGCGGTGGTTCAAGGCCATATGCTTTCCCTTGTCGCAAGCTTCGCAATCGATTCACTATAACGATAGGCTATTAACATATAGTTAAGGTTCTTTGAACTGTAGGTAAACTTTCAGGGAAGAGCGCAGCGATGCTGGCGCTGCGGTGTAGGCGGCTACGACTCGTGTATGGTACAATCCTCGCCTATGACAGCGATCTTTCTAATTACAGCGCGCGACGAGCGCAGCCGTGCGCGGGCCGGAGTGGTGCAAACTGCCCACGGCGCGGTGCGTACGCCGGTCTTTATGCCCGTTGGCACACGGGCAACGGTCAAATCGCTTACCCCTGACGAAGTGCGCGACGCCGGCGCCGAGATCATTCTTGGCAATACCTACCACCTCTACCTCCAGCCGGGCCACGAGTTGATAGCGCGCCATGGCGGCTTGCACGGTTTTATGCGCTGGGATGGGCCGATTCTCACCGATAGCGGCGGATTTCAGGTCTTCTCATTGGTCTATGGCGGCATCGCAGACGAAATCAAGGGGCGACGCCCCGCCCATCCGACAGCGCAGCGCGATATGGTGAAGGTGACCGAAGATGCCGTGATTTTTCGCTCGTACCTCGATGGCTCACGCCATGTGTTCACGCCCGAACGCAGTATCGAGGTGCAGCACGGCCTCGGGGCCGATATTATCGTAAATTTCGATGAACTGCCGCCCTTTCGTGCTGGGTACGAATACACCCACGCCAGTATGCTGCGCACCCATCGCTGGGCCGAACGCTGCCTGGCTGCGCACCGTGGCCGTACGCCCGCACACCTGCCAAACCCTGCTCAATATCTCTTTGGCATTGTGCATGGCGGTGTCTTCCCCGACCTGCGACGCAGCAGCGCGGAGTTTATTGGGAACCTAGGCTTCGACGGGCTGTGTATTGGTGGCTCGCTGGGCGGCGACAAAACGCAGATGTACGAGGTTGTCGATATGACGGTGCCGTATTTGCCGGATGGGCTGGCGCGCCATCTGCTCGGCGTCGGCGATGTGGACGATCTGCTGGAAGGCGTGGCGCGCGGCATCGATATGTTCGACTGTGTAAGCCCGACGCGGCTGGGGCGCCATGGTACCGCACACGTTCGCGATCGCGATCGGCGCTGGAAACTACACGTTGGTAATGCGGCACTACGCGACGACCCTGGGCCGCTCGATGCGAGTTGTACCTGCTACACCTGCCGCAACTTCTCGCGCGCTTACCTCCACTACTTGCTGCGCGCCAAAGAGTTGCTCGGCATCCGGCTGCTGAGCCTGCACAACATCACATTTTTGCTGAACCTTATGGCTGATGTACGCGCCGCATTGGCCGAAGGTCGTTTTGCAGAGGTGTATGAGGAATGGCTGGGCAAGCCATTAGGCAAAGATGTAACGCCTGAGCACTAAAAAGGCTGGCTTCGTGCCCTTCGTGGCTACCATGCCCGGCGTGAAGCGTGACCTTCGTGCATTGTACGGTTCAGATGAAAGGCCGGATCACGCTTCACGGCTCACCACTTACCTACGAGCCCATCTGCGTAGTGTGATCGGGCTCCACAACAATCACGACGCGCTGATCCTCTGGCCGATGCCAGGGGTACTTGTCTTGGCCGAGGTACTTTTTAGCCATACTGTTAATAAAATCGAGCTGCGGGTCGTCTTCGACAGCCACAACGGTGCCGCGCACTTCGAGATACCGATAGGGATTGGTCGGGTCGACGATCGAGAGCGCGATGCGCGCATCGCGCTGAACGTTTTTGTACTTCTGGCGCGTCGTCGTCTGGCTAAAACGTACATGCTTGCCATCCCAGCCAAACCAGACGGGGTTGACCTGTGGTTCACCCTCGGGGCCGATTGTGGCGACGTGCGCGAGTGCTGTGCTCGTGAGCAGATCGACGTACTTTTCCGGAATCATCATAGCTCCTTTCAGATCAGAGATACCCCATGGAGGTACTATACCACTTAAGAAAAAGCTTATGGGCGCTGCTTTTGCTTGCTCTGCAGTCGAAAGCAGCGCCCACCGGTGTTGAACAACAGGGGCCACCCTCAGGTCAGAGTGATCTCGATGAAAGTGGTACCACGGGGTCGTTTTAGTTTCAGCCGACCATCGGGGCCAGTGTCGGCGAAGCCCATTTGGATGGCCATGCCCTCGCCGCGCTCGGCGATCATGCGGCCGATGATCATGTCGATCACGGCGGCGTCTTCAGTGACGCGCGCCAAACCACGGCGCAGTTCGCCGCGCAGGCGCAGGCCAATGGGTGCGCCGCCGATGAAGTTTTTCGACCAGGGGCGATGCGAGAAAATATAGAGTTTATCGCCCTCCTGGAGATAGCCAACCGGGATCATGTAGCGCTTGCCGCTTTTGCGGCCCTCGAAGATCAAGATCATCAAGCTATCGCTCAGCGGGCGGTGCAGCGGTGAGCGCAGCACGGCCATCATCGCGGGGTTGACGAGGTTATAGGCCCACTTCGGCAGCGGCGGCCCGTGGGGCTCTTCTGTCTGTGGCTGTTGTGTTGCTTCACTCATTGTACTCCTCCTTCAAATTGCTTACCTCCGTGCATAGTGTAGCACGCTACCTAGTATGAAAAGATTGCGCGTATTGTTGCAAAGCAACAACACGCGCAAAGAAATCTTACGAACCAACTAGCGTTAGCGCGCCCAATCGATGCCACCGTAGCCACCGAGCGGATCGATACGTCGCAGGCGTGTGCCAGTGACATCCATCCGATAGATGCCGCCGACGCCGTGGACGACGATCTCGCTGCCGTTGGGCGAGAAAGCGGCGTGGGGTTCGTCTTCGCGGAGCGCGGTGATCGCGTGGAGTGCGCCGCTGGCAAGATCGACGCGCCAGATATCCCAGGGTGTGCCGTGGGCGTGGGCCGTGGAAGGCACGAGCCAGGCGCTTAGCGTGTCGAGGGGCGAGCCCTGGCTGCGCTGCTCACCCCGGGCGGCGACAATCAGGCTGCTGCCGTCGGGGGCGAAGCGCGGCGCAGCCAACTCTTCGAAGGTATCGGCCGCGATCAAAGAACGGTGCTGGCCGCCATCAGACGCAGCGAGGCGCAGCTCAACCCCCAACCCGGAAGCGTTCGGGCTGATATAGGCGATCTGGTCGGTAATAGCGCTCAGCACAAGGTCACGCGCATTTTCCAAAAAAAGCTGCTCGGCGCTGCTGGCCACATCGATGCGCAGGATCGCAGGGCGCTCGCGATAGCTGCCATCGGCCAGTTGCTCAGTATCGAGCGCAGTGATGTAGAGCGCGGTGCCATCGGGCGACCAGGCCGGTGTGCGTAAGCCTTGCGCTTGTGGTGCGCGCAGCATGCGCATATTCGCCCCGTCGCGGTCGACGAGGTAAAGCGCGCTGCTGCTCTGCGTCTCGCGCGGCG
>JAAUTF010000493.1 GCA_012031775.1 Candidatus Altimarinota bacterium
GACGGCGATCGGGCCGTCGTCGGTTCCAGGCGCGTCGAGTCGCTCGCCACGAAGGTGCGGCCTCCAATCAGCCAGGTTCCGGCCACACCGGCGGGGCGCTGCTCCACCACACCGTAGAAGTCGTCATCCCGTCCGTCACCGCCACCGCCGCCACCGCCGCCACCAGCCCAGGGCGGTGGGCCATTGAAGGCACAGTCGCGGATCTCGATCGTCTCAGTGGGCGTCACAACGCGACATGCGTCGAGGTCGACGCCACGGCGGTCGCCGGGATAACCCATCCAATCAATCTGCCCGGTGATCGTCACGCTCGTCCCGGTGGGGACTCCTATTTGGCGGTACCAGGGTGGGCCGGTATCGACCACGATCTGGCCGGTGCCGTCGTCGAGAAGGAACTCGTTTTCGTCTACGGCCGCACCAGCCACGCCGACGATCGTAACCACCCGATCGATGTAGCTCGTCGGATTGGCCTGGATCTCGGCAATAGTCGGATCGGCGGTTTGGGCGATCAGGAGCCGGGCAGGTGAAGCGAGCACGAACAGCACCACCAGAGCGGTTGTAAGCAAAACAAGGCGCACAGATCTTCTCCTTTCGTTTCAGCGCGTGTCGGAACTCGACAGATAGAGCATAACAAAGCGGGCTGTAGCCACTCTGTATGCTGGCTGAGTCTCCGCTGAAAGGCTGGCGTGGCGAAGAGGCATCTGATAACGCACGCTGCTCGCTGTTCACGCGTAACCGTGCTTCTGCCTATGGCTACGCAGACGCGGCCACAAGCTGCATCGGACGCAAACACCTTAAAGGCTACATGAAATGATGCACTGCACTGGTAGCGGCGCATCTCGCGCACGTAGCGCGCTGCACGTGTCAGCGCGCTACGTGCGCGAGCTCAACTGAGGTTAGGGGCAGGGAACACTATTTCCGTTGGCGTCGGTGCAGCTGGTGGTGGAATTTCCACTGCTGTCGGTGGTTACCGTCTTCGTCGCACCCGTTTTGGTATTAGTCTGCCGCACTTGCGTAGTCCCCGTCTGCTGGTTGGTTGCAACCGTTGTACGGGTAATACCAGCGGTGACCGTATAGACAACGGTGCCAGCCTGTGCTGAAGCGGGGAAGACGGGCATCACAACGACGGCGAGCATGAGCGTGAGCACGACGAGGGCGGCGATCATCTGGCGATACGTCATCAAGAGCAACTTCATCGGTAGTCCCTTTCTGTACACAATCCGTTACGACGCCAGGTACAGCATAGCAGCTGCATACGGGCGTAACGTCCCAGGATGCGGCAAAAAGTCCCACATTTGCTCTTGGGCTAACGTCAGTGCATTGAGCCGATACCGTATGATACTCTCCTGTTAGCCGTTGTTCGCATCAGGCGGCGTAGTATAGTTTATCTCCCTGTCAATAAACACAGGGTCTGGCTGTGACAGTTTCTCTGCCGCAACCAGACCTGTGTTGTCATTACGAACTATTTACACATCCAGATCTCGCACCTCGCTGGCGTGCGTCTGGATGAATTTACGCCGTGGCGGCACAAGGTCGCCCATAAGCATAATGAAGGTTTCATCAGCACGCTGTGCATCGTCGACCGTCACCTGCAGGATGACGCGATTCTGTGGGTTCATCGTTGTTTCCCACAGCTGCTCGGGGTTCATTTCGCCCAGGCCTTTATAGCGCTGGATGCGCGCCCGCTCGCGCTGCTCTGGCGTGAGCTTCGCCAAATACGCGTCGCGCTCGGCGTCCGAGTAGGTATAGACAACGTCTTTGCCGCTTTTGATCTGGAACAGCGGCGGCTGCGCGATGTAGAGATGGCCGTTGGCGATCAGCTGCCGCATATGGCGGAAGAAGAAGGTCAGCAGCAGCGTGCGAATGTGGCTGCCGTCCACATCGGCGTCGCAGTTGTGCGCCAGCAACCCGCCCACGCCGCAGATAAAGTTTTCGTCCTCCTCCACCGAGAAGTCGTAGACGTACTCACCCAGCGGTGCGATCTCCTCGATCGCGGTTACATTGAGCCCGATCAAGTCGTCGCTGATAGCGGTGAAATTCTGGCACTCGTGCCCGGGTCGCGCTAAGTGCGCCTCGATCGCTGCTGCCTCGGCGTGCTGCCGCCAGAGCGCGCGCGTTGCCGCCAGCTGTTCCTTGCCGCCGATCGTTATCATGAAGTACGACTGCACCCCCTGAATGTGCGTAGCGTTAGTCTGCTCTTGCTCGTCGTGTGAACCCTCTGGATGCACATCAGTCCTTCTGACTCCTGGCTCCTGACTCCTGACTCCTGAAGCGTGCTCGTGCTCGCTCACCCCGGCAACGATGCCGAGCTGCCCAAACAGGTACAACAGGCCGTCTTTCAGGGCGGGCGAGCAGGTGGTAAACGAGACATGCTCGCCGTTCGCGCTGCCATCGCCAAGGAAGTAACCCTCCAGGAAGGCCAATTGTTGTGCTTCGCTCAGGCTCAAGAGAATGTCGGGCAGGCGCTTCTCGTGCGCTTTGTCGGCCAGCCCCCAGGCCCGGATGAGCTGCGCCGCTACGACACTCTGGAAGTAGAGCTTGATACCGTCGTAGTCGCTTGCGCGCAAGATGCGCGGCTGCTCGCCGAAAACTGCCGTGATCGCAGCGCTGAGCGCCGGGATGAAACGCTCATCTCTGCTGCCCAGCGCCAAGCTAACCTGATGCTTGCTCAAGCTACCTTTGGCGGCGAACCAACCCAGTAGCCAGAGCAGCTCGTGGCTGATCGGCAGGTAGCGTGCAAAGCTCTTGGCGCGGTGTGCCTGCGGTGTGAGCAGTACATTGTCGCCAAGAGCTGCGATCTCCTGCGGTGTGAAACTGTTCAGCGGCTTGTACGTGCTCACCTCGCGCCAGCGCGCGTCTTTGCTCAGGTCGTCGTGTAACAACGCCTGGTCGATCTGCGCGGGTACTCGATCATACACGACGTGATCCTGCCAGCCGATCGCCGCCAGATAGCCCTCGAAGTGCGAGAGGATCGGGCGGTTCTCGCCGCGCTCCCAGTGGCTCACCGTGATCGACTGCACCACACCGACCGCCGCCGCCACCTGCTCCTGGCTCATGCCCACCGCGCGCCGCCGCGCCGCCAACGCCGCCCAGATATCGGCATCTAATGCGATACGTGGCTCGCTCCATTGCGCTGGCTGCGTCACATAGCTGAGCGTGCGCTCCGCAGCGACGCGCTGTACATCTTCACCCGCCACATATAGGTTATCGGCGAGCCCGGCGCGGTAGAAGGTTGTCAACAGATCAACGTGCTCGGGCCGCATCTCCGGGCGCGGCAGGCGGCGGCTAGCCACCAGCAGATCGCCCTGCTTAACTTCGTTGCCTTTCTTAAGCACCAGCGCGCCGTTTTCGTAGGCAAACACGCTATGCGACGAGGTCACCTTCACCGAGCGACCATAACGCGTCTTGAGATGGAAGAGCGGCTCTTCATTAGCGTGTTTGATCACCGCCTTCAGCGGACGGAAGCGCGCCGTATGGGCCTGCTGATCGACGCTTACCACACGGTAGCGCTCGGTAATGCGCGTGCCCTCAATGCATTCGTCGATGAAGCGACCGATCGGCAGCAACTCGGTGCGCCCGTTTTCGTCCGCCACCAGGGTCGGCTCGTCGCCAGCCACACTCATCAGATGATACGATGGTAGCGCAGCTTCTCGACGCTGAACTGATCGCCGATCGAGGTGCCGATCGCCGTGATCAGTGCTTTGACCTCGGCGTTGGAGAGCATTTTATCGAGGCGACTCTTCTCGACGTTGAGGATCTTGCCACGCAGCGGTAGGATCGCCTGGGTACGCCGATCGCGGCCCTGTTTGGCGCTGCCACCAGCGCTGTCGCCCTCTACGATATAAATTTCACAGCGCGCCGGGTTGCTATCGCTGCAATCGGCGAGTTTGCCGGGCAGCGAGAAGCCCTCCATCGCGCTTTTGCGCGAGGTCTCGCGTACTTTCTGCACGGCGATGCGGGTGCGCGCCGCCGACACCGCCTTTTCGATGATGCGCCGCGCGTCACCGGGGTTTTCGTCGAGCCAGGTGGTGAAGGCTTCGCCGAAAACAGTGCTTACGGCTGAAGCAGCTTCAGGGCTTACAAGTTTCTCTTTCGTCTGCGAGGAGAACTGCGGGTCGCGCAGTTTCACGCTGATCACGGCGGTAAGCCCCTCGCGCACATCGTCGCCGGTGAGGTTCGCCTCATTCTCCTTCAGCAGGCCTTTGGCAAAGGCGTATTTGTTGATCACGCGCGTGAGCGCAGTACGAAAGCCCGAGAGATGCGCCCCGCCATCGGTATTATTGATATTATTGGCAAAGGTGTAAACTGAGTCAGTGTCGTAGTTGTCGGTGTATTGCAGCGCAACTTCGACCATAACGTCATCGACCATGCGCTCGGCGTAGAAGGGCTGTTTGTGCAGCGCGTTTTATCTTTGTTAAGATGGCGCACATAGGAGACGACGCCGCCTTCGAAGTAGAAGTTCATCTCCTGGTTGCTGCGCTCGTCTATAAAGCGGAAGCGCAAGCCTTTGTTAAGGTAAGACATCTCGCGAAAGCGCTGCGCCAGTGTGCGATAGTTGTATTCGAGCGTTTGAATGATTGTGGTGTCCGGACGAAAATGGGTTGTGGTGCCGTGGCGATCGGTTGGCTCCAGATCGATGACGTCTGTTCGCGGGATGCCGGCACGATATTCCTGGCGATAATGCCGCCCATTACGATATACGTCGACGTACATCCACTCGGAGAGCGCGTTCACCGCCGAGACGCCCACCCCGTGCAGTCCTGAAGAGACTTTGTAGCCGCCCGCGCCAAACTTGCCGCCCGCGTGCAGCTTGGTCATCACCAGGGTAAGCGTGCTGACGCCCTCTTTGGGATGCAGGCCTACCGGGATGCCCGAACCATCATCGGCGACGGTGACTGAGCCGTCTTCGTGGATCGTCACTTCAACACGAGTGGCCCGCCCAGCCATCACCTCGTCTACCG
>JAAUTF010000494.1 GCA_012031775.1 Candidatus Altimarinota bacterium
TGCTGCGCCCCCCCCTTGCTGCTGCTGCGCCCCCCCTTGCTGCTGCTGCGCCCCCGCAGAGCAAGCACAGTGCAGCGCAATGCGCTCGCGCTCCTGACTCCTGACTCCTGACTCCTGACTCCTGACTCCTAACTTCTGCTGAAACCTCCATTCGCCAGAACAAATGGTATAATACGAGGCCGTGGCGTAACCGGCCATCGGATCGCTAGCAGCCCTGAAGGCTAGGCCCACTGAACGATCGGCTGTACTGCACCCGGCACGATCTGCAATCTGCAATCGCACCTATCGATGACACATCTACCGCCTGAAATCGGAAACTACCGTCTCGAACGGCCAATTGGGCGTGGTGCCACCAGCGAGGTCTGGCTTGCGCGCCATAACCTTTTAGGCGATCGTCAGGTGGCCCTCAAGCTGCTCATCGTCCACGACGCTGAGTCCGTTCGCCGCTTTCAGCGCGAGGCCGAACTCGCTGGGCGGCTCCGCCATCCAAACATTGTCCAGCTCTACGATTATGGCACCATCCGCGCTGCTCAGAATTATGTCAGCCACTACAGTGTCATCGAGTATATTGAGGGCGGATCACTACGCCAGTTGCTCGAGAAACAAAAGCACCTGCCACTTAACGAGGCCGTCGCGGTGTTCCGCCAGATTGCCGCCGCGCTCGACCACGCCCATGCGAAGGGTATTGTCCATCGCGATGTCTCACCTGGCAATGTGCTCATTGAACAGGAAAGCGGTCGCGCCCTGCTCTGCGATTTTGGCATTGCCCGCGATCCGGTGCGCTCCATCACGGTAACGTCCTCGACTCATGGGCACACCCGGCTACTGGGCACCCGAACAGGCGCAATCGGCCAAGCTCGTCACTCATCTCTCCGATATCTATAGTCTCGGCTCGCTGCTCTATACCATGCTCACTGGCCTGCTACCTTGGGAAGACGCCCCTGGTCCACCGGAAAATCAGTTCAGTCCGCCCATCTCCCTCAAAGAGCGCGGCATCGATACTCTGCCCGACGATATCGATCGCATCTTACGCACCTTGCTTGCCATCGATCCGGCCAAGCGTTATCCTAGCGCACGTGCGGCTGCCATCGACCTCGAACAGGTTGTGGATCGCCACCAGATGCCCACCCAGGTTGTCGGCGAAGTCCGCAAGTCCAGCGGCTTCCGTTTCGAGACGTCTGGTATCGAAACGAATGAAGTCGAAAAGGTGCTCGGCCCTGATCTCGTGCGCGCCCCGATCGAGCGCGCTCACGAACGTGCCGAGTCGCTGCGCGATCCTACCACCGTCGCCGCCCTGCTCGATAGTTGGTCAGCTGCTGATCGCCTCCGCCTCCGCCTGCCTTTACTCGGGCGTATGGCCCGCTTGCATAAGGCCAGCAGCCGCAATGTCTACTTTTTTCAGCTGCGTGTGCTCTACGAGCGCCGCACTCCCCCCGAGACAAGCTACGAGCCCGATCGCAAAGAGGAGGTCTTCCCAGTCGTGCGTGAGCTCGACCGCTGGGATGTCGTTCTTTCTCCTCCTGAGCAGTTTGCTGATGAAGCCGGTGGCCGCGTCGTCATCCCCGGCTCCATGCGTGTGGTGACTTGCTCTGCCTGTAAGAGCAATGGCAGCACCGTCTGCCCCCGTTGCAATGGCAAACAACGCATCTACGTCACTCGCCCCACACCAGAAACGCCTGCCGCTCCCCCCAGGTCTATCGCCCCTACCCGCAGTACCGCCGTCGCCGATAACGCTCCGCTTTCCACTCCCCCCTCCAGGCCGACGCGATCGCCAGCCGTGGGCACCGGTGTCGTCACGCCCCCGGCTACAAAGGTGCTCGTGCCCTGCCCCGATTGCAATGGGCGCGGCGGTATTACTTGTGTACGTTGCCAAGGCGTGGGCCGTCTCGTCGAACGCAAGACGTTTAATTGGAGCCGACAGCACGCCAAACATAACGACAACGACGATCTGCCACGTGTCGACGAAGAATGGCTCAGCCGCACCTGTGAGGCCGCACAGATCTATCAAGAGCGCCACCGCGGCGGCCTGCGCCCCGACTGGTCGCTCGTCCCGGTGCTTAATACTCTCGTCGAAACCGCACGCGCGCATCTCGACGCCGATACCCGTATCGTGCTCAGTGAAGTCACAATTAGCTTCATACCTCTTACCGAGGTCGTCTTCGACCTTGGTCACGTCAACCAGAAACGCGGTGATGGTGGTCTCTATCGCCTCGCTATCTATGGTTTCGAAAACCTCATCCCCCCCGACTGGCGCCTCCTCAATTGGGAACGTGTTATCTCCGTCTGCCTCGTTGGCTTCCTCCTTGTCCTCACCTGCATTTTTGGCTTTTTCGCCTTCAGCGCATTGTAGGCCCTTCGGCTTCAGCCCGGCGTAGAACAACTGACAGCCACGCACAGCAATTTCTATCTATAATCATCATTGGCATACCCCTAAATCGCTGTTGAATTCCTATCTTTCTTTATGACTACATACATGTTTTTGCAGAAAGCTCATTATGGTCATGGTCAACCGTAGTACCAACAGTGTGTGTAAGATTGTACCTCTTGAGCGCATCCTCCCCTTGCTGCATTGTGATGCCATGTGTTACCTTTGAGCCACCAGCGGTTAAAAACCGGTCTTTCCCTATGTGCGCATCGATCCCATCACATCAAACACAATGCTTTAGAGAGGGTTTTGCTGTAAACGCTCGCTGTACCTCATAACCTGATTTTCCGTTGCCGTTGTTCGCGGACTCAACATCATCCCAAGGAGCATTCTATGTCCTGCAACCGGAACCGCCGAAACGACGTGTCGGCAGCTTTCATCATCGCTTTTGCCCGCTGCATCGTTCAGCGCGGCAGTATCGCTCTCGCTTTGCTCGCCATCGTGTTCAGCGCTTTTCCTTTTGGAAGAGTCCCGGTTGCCTTCGCTGCGGGCGATGTTACCGTCAATGTCTATATCGACACTAACCGGAATGGTCTTAAGGATGGCGCTGAAGCAAATGCCACAGCGGCGCAGTTAGGTGCTAGTTATACCATCGAGGTGCGTGACGCCTTTGATGATATTCGCACCCTCGTGCTCGGCGATAGCGATGGCCAGATCACCATCCCCGCCCTCGATATGGTAGCTATCGCCTCGATATCTCTGGCGGTACTATCGGATCGGCCTATGCTGACACACTCTATAATCTCGCTGCCGGTGGCCATAAAGGCCTGACGTCCTTCTTCACGATTGCCGGTGCGCCACAGACGATCAACGTTGGCCTGCGCCCGGTGCCCGACCCTCTGATCGCAACTGCCCCGCCCTCCAATAATCCTACGCGCGCTATCACCTCACGCGTTTGGGACGATCGTAATGCTAATGGCGACCAGGACGCAGGCGAGCTTAGCCTCCCCGGCGTCTCGGTGCAGGTTTTTAACCTTGCCACCAACACGGCAATTTTTACCACCACCACCGATAGCAACGGCGAGGCGAATTTCCCCGCCGTGAGCCTTGGTGCCAATGTTGGCCTGCGCATCAACAAAGCCGATCCCGCGCTCTCTGGCTACGCCCTGACGCGCGTTGTTAGCGGCAAACCGCGATCCAACTCCGATGCCACCGACGGTGGTAGCGTATACACTATTGTCTCGCTCCCTCCCTCCAATACCGATCCGCAACGCAACGCTAACCGTGGCCGCAATATCAGCCAGTTCGATTTTGGCTTTACCCAGGGCTACGTGCGTGGCTTCATCTATCGTGACCGCAACCGTAACGGTAGCTTCGATAACTTCGATGTGCCGCCCGAAGATCGTGTCAACGGCGTGACAGTTGAATTGGTCGACGCCAACACCGACACTGTTGTCGAAACCGCTATCAGCGAGGTGTTTGGCGTTATTAATCAGCAAGCTGGTGTCTTCGAGTTTACCGCTGTACCCTTCGCCGATTACTATCTGCGTGTTCCAAATGCAGCTTTTGCCGTCGGTGCAGTGCTCGAAGGTGCCGCCAACACTGTCGGCGATGACTTCACCCCCGACAGCAATACACCGCCTTTTGTTACCGCAGATTTCACCCTCGATGCGAGCAATATCGCCAGCGGCAGCAACGTCCGTGACGATGTCGAGGGCGGTTTCTACCAGGGTACACTCGGCGATTATGTCTGGCTCGATGCCAACCGTAACGGCGACCCCACCGATGAGCCTTCCGGCGGTATCAATGGTGTGACGCTCTTTGTCGACGAGAACAACAACGGTATCCAAGATACCGGCGAGATCTCGACGACTACCGCGCCCGGCGGCTCGCCTACCCGCGACGGTTACTATGTCTTCGACGAACTGCCCTTCCGCAGCGGCGTGCCCTACGCGGTGACGATCGCCGCTGAAGAATTCCTCACTGGCCAACTCGTCGGCTCGGCAATTCCACCGGCGTTAACGCAACCAATACAAATGGCGACCGCATTGTGCGTCGCTTCCAGGAGCTGACCTCTGGCACACCCGCGATCGATTACTTCGGTGTTGATTTCGGTCTCATCCGCGCCCAGGCCGGCAACACGGTTTTGTCGACAACGACGGCGATGGTTTCTACGATATCGGTGAGGTCGGCATCGCCGATGTGACTATCTCGCTTTTCCGCACCAATGGTACGCTTGTCGATACGGTGACGAGCGCTGCAAATGGTGTCTATACCGTTAGCGATTTGCTGGCGCAGGAGTACTACGCAAGCTTCGATCTCGCCACTACTGCCGCGCCGACGAATACCTTCGTCGCCAGCCCGCAACTCAGCAACGTAACTGTCGATCCAACCGAGGTTACGTACATCGACTACAGCGACGTTATTACACAAGTCAATTCTACAACTTGGCGCACGCCCATCTTCTCTCTGCAGGCCCCGAGCGGCCTGTCGGCCAAACCACCGATAACCCCGGTATCGACGCCGGCTTCTACGGCCCTGGTTCGATCGCAGGCGTTGCCACCTTCGACAATGATCGCAACGAGACAC
>JAAUTF010000495.1 GCA_012031775.1 Candidatus Altimarinota bacterium
CCAGAACTCGTCGTCGCCGCCGGGCGCAGCACGATGGTCGGTGTGGGTGGCCTCAGAATCATGTGCTTGCTCCCAGCGCTGCTTGGCAGCGCGCACAGAGGCCAAATAGCTCCAAAATGTGGCCATGCACACGAAAGCCCTGGCGCGCCAGCAAGGCCGTGAGCGCATCGATGGCGTTGCATCCTTCTACCAGCAGTGTGGCACCACAGCGCGTGCAGACAGCATGATGATGATGGCCGGGCAGCGTGCGAGTGTAGGTGTAATCGCCGCGTTCGGTCTGCACACGCGCCAGCCAGCCACGCTCGCGCAACCAGTCCACCGCACGGTACGCGGTCGCGCGCCCGACGCCAGCAGACGCAAGTGCAGCCGTCAGCGCTTCGGCGCTAAAGGGGCGAGCGGCATCCGCGATCCAGCCAATAATCGCCAGGCGTGGTGCCGTGAGCCGCTGCCCATCAGCGCGCAGCGCGGCTTGTACCTGGATCACCCATGTCGATGCATCTAGTTCGACCAGGCTGCCGGTTGCCGTCACGCTGCCACCTCGCGCATCCAGGTCTGCTGAGACATAACCGCGTCTTCGGCAGGAAGCTCGACCCGGCAGGCATCGAAGGCGCTCTGCAGGGCGTCTGTTTCCAGGTTGCCAGGTGTGCTCAAAAAGACCAGCTGCGTTGTCGGCGCTGTCTCACCCCAGGGATCGCCGAGCGTAACGGTCATACGTGCGCCGACGACTTGCAAGATCGCGCGTCGCTGCGGAGCTTCGGCCAGTGCAATAATGCCTTTGGCGCGAAAGATCGCCACTGGCAGATCGATCATCACGCGGCGCAACGCCTTCAGGCTGAGCGGACGGTCGCTGGTGTAGCTCCAGCTGGCGAAGGCTGCGCCGTGGTCGTGCTCGTGCTCGTGCTCGTGCTCGCGAATCCGGGCCATGAACATGCTCGTGTGCTGCGTGCTCGTGCTCGCAATCTGGGCCATGAACATGCTCGTGTGCTGCGTGCTCGTGCGTTGTTGGCGTCAACTCAAGGCGAAAGCGGCCGACGCCAAGCAGCAGCCTTAAAGGGCACCACGCCGTGAATAGCGGGGCAAAATGCGTGCGCGCGGCACAATACCGCGCACCCAGGCCTCGACATCAGCGCGCTGTGCTTCCGCGACCAGATCGATTTTGCTCAGCACCACGATGTCGGCGGCGCTGATCTGATCGACAATCAGCCCCGCGTAGTCTGTGTTCTGCCGCACATATTCGGCGTCCACCACCGTCACCACGCCATCGAGCTGAAAGTAAGGGCGTAGCTCTGGCAGCGCAAAGGTATCGGCGACGGCCCAGGGGTCGCTTACGCCGCTTGCCTCGATGATCAAGTACTCAGGGCGATCGGCGCGGCGCAACAAGCCGAGCGCGGTGGCGAGCAAATCGCCGCGGATGGTGCAACAGATGCAGCCATTAGACAGCGAAATCGCCTCGCCCTCGACACCGACGACAAGCTGTGTATCGATATTGATGCTGCCGAAATCGTTGACCAAAACGGCCACCTTGAGGCCATGGTCGGCGTGCAAGATCTGATTCAGCAGCGTGGTCTTGCCTGCGCCGAGAAAACCCGTCAAAATGGTCACAGGCACCGGCTGCGGCGCGATCGTCTGCGTCATAGATTCCTCCTCGATAACGAACGAACGAGATTCGGCGAAAGAGAAACGCGCCTCAACAGCGTTATTCTGCCGACACCGAGAAAGCCAGCAGGATCATACCTGAGATACGTGCAGCGAACGCGCGCATTGCGGCTATCTCCGCTGCGGGCGGCAGCAGCCACAATCCGCACCGTGCGCCGCGCGTGCTACCTGCTGCGGCGACGCATAAATCGCAGCCTGCGGGCTGCGCGAGCGAGTACTGAACATACTCAGCTCACGCGTGCAGAAGCCATGGCAGATCGGGCACTCGACGGGTTCGTCCACTTGCCACGCTGGGCGCAGCTCTTCAAGCTCGATCGCACAGTCTGCACAGCTGTAGACGTACAACGGCATCGATTTCACCTTAATTGATACAATGTCTCGTTCGATTTGAGACAGCATATCATTAAGAGTGTTTTCTGTCAACAGCGGCACAAGTACTGGCGGTTGGGATGCAGGACTAATGGCGGAGAAGGAAGCCGTTGGGGTGCAGGATAGCAAGAGCTGGGCATAAAACGTGGGTGTGGGCCACGCATGCCCAGCGGATCACCTTATGAGCGCAGGAAATGGCACCTCGTTCTTCGCGCTCGCTGCGGCTCGTATTAGTTACAACGCGAGTCGCTCTAATAGCTTGCAATAGGCGTGTTGGCCCTTGACGAAGCTGCTCAGACGATAGAACTCGTCGGGGGCGTGAAAGTTCTCGTCGCTGATGGCGAAGCCAAAGTTGGTGGTGTACACCCCGAGATGGCGCAGGAAGGTGCTGCACACCGGAATGCTGCCGCCGCTGCCGACAATATACGGCTCGCAGCCGTACATCTCGCTGAGCACCGCTCGCGCAGCCACGTTGCCAGGGTGGTCGGCGGGCATCATATACGGATAGGCGACGAAGGGAATACGCGACACGCTGGCGCGCACGCCGGGTGGCGTATTGTGCGCAACGTGCTCGGCGATCAGGCGTGCGATCGTATCAGGATCCTGGTTGGCTACCAGGCGACAGGTGATCTTGGCGTGGGCCTGGGCCGGCAGCACAGTTTTGATGCCCTCGCCTTGAAAGCCGCCCCAGATGCCGTTCACTTCCAGCGTTGGGCGGCGCCAATTGCGCTCTAAGGGGGTATACCCTGCCTCGCCGAAGTCTGCCGTCACTGCCAGATCATCTGACAGCTTTGCTGCCTCGAACGGCACGCGCGCGATAGCAGCGCGATCCTCTGCGGTCAGCGGCACCACCTCATCGTAGAACCCCGCCACCTGGATCACGCCATCGGCGCTGCGCATCGAGCTGAGAATAGCGGTGAGCGCGTGGATCGGGTTGTGTACCACGCCGCCGTAGAGACCGGAATGCATATCGCGGTTCGCGGCAACAACATCGACCTGCACGGCGCAGCCGCCGCGCAGACTTACCAGCGTCTCGGGCTGTGTCTCGCTCCACTGCCCGCCGTCTGCGCTGAGCACCAGATCACAGGCGAATTTTTCTTTGTGCGTGGCCACCAATTCCTCGATCTGCGGGCTACCGATCTCTTCCTGGCCCTCGAAGAAGAATTTTATATTGACCGGCAGCGCGCCCGTGCTCTGCAGCAAGGCCTCGACAGCGAGGATCGGCACCAGCATGTTGCCCTTGTCGTCGGATGCGCCGCGCGCGTAGACCCGTCCGTCTTTTACATGGGGCGCGAACGGTGGGTGCGTCCAGAGCTCGATGGGGTCGACCGGCTGCACATCGAAGTGGCCGTAGATCATCACAATCGGCTTACCTGGCGCACCTAGCCACTCGCCATAGACGACGGGGTGGCCCGCTGTCGGCAGGATCTCGACCGTTTCGATACCGGCGCTACGTAGGCGTGCAGCCACCCACGCAGCGGCTTGCTGCACATCGCCGCTATGCTCTGGCAGCGAGGAAACACTGGGGATGCGGAGGAAATCGAGCAGTTCGGTATGGAACCGGTCTTGGCTGGTCTCGAGGTACGAAGTCCATGCTGGCATGATTGGTGCAACTCCTGTGGGCGTGATGGCCGTACAGGGCGTAGAGGCGCAGCATGCGGTGCCCCTACGCCATGCACGGCCACCCGTCTTGCTCTACAATACCTGATATATGTAATTATACAAGGAGTTCACACTGTGCAAAACACGCTGGGTCGCCGCATTGGGGTGATGATCGCGACGGCCGCGACGATCACGATGAATGTGCTCGCCAACGCGCTACCGCTTAATGGCCAGCCCACCGGCGCGATCTCGGATCGCTTTCCGGTGCTGGTCACGCCCGCAGGGTATGTTTTTAGCATCTGGGGCGTTATCTACCTGGGCCTGATCGGCTACACGATCTACCAGGCCTTGCCGGCGCAACGCGCTAACGCGCGCCTGGCAGCTGTAGCCCCGCTTTATATGCTCAGCTGCGCGGCGAACATCGTCTGGCTGCTGCTCTGGCACTACAATTTCTTCACCTTTACGCAGTTTGCCATGGTCGGCTTGCTGGTGGCGCTGATCGCGGTCTGGCTACGGCTCGACCGTGGGACGCAGGGGCTGGAGCGCTGGCTGGTCAATCTGCCGTTTAGCATCTACCTGGGTTGGATCAGCGTGGCAACCATCGTCAATACCACGGTGGTGCTCTACAATCTGGGGCTGCGCAGCGAGACGTTTGGCATCAGCGAGCAGTTGCTCACCGCAGTGCTCTTGCTGGTCGGGGCGGGGTTGGCACTGCGTATGGCGCTCAGCTTCAAAGACATCGCCTACGCTTTGGTGATCGCCTGGGCCTTTGCGGGCATCGCGCTTAAACACGCCGATACCACACTGCTCGCACCATTTGCCTGGGTTATGGTCGCGATCATCGTCATCGGCGTCATCGGCAGCGTTTGGCGCGGCGGCGGTGGCGCACGCCAGCTGGCAGTTAATCAATAGCACAAAAATGGGTTGGCATGATGCTGGCGACGCCAGCATCATTGCCAACCCCATCCTGCACTACCCTTCGCGGCCGTGGACGAAGTCGCTGGGCGAGGTGTAGCTGATCACGCTGTTGAGGGTAGCCTTAGGATGCGCGCCCAGTGGCATCAGCGCCGTCGCCAGCACCTCGTCGAGCGTCTCCACCGGTACGAAGGTCAACTCATCGCGCACCTCAGCCGGCAGATCCTCGATCTCGGCTTCGTTACGCTTGGGCAAAATAATCGTGCGGATACCCGCACGGTGCGCGCCAAGTGCCTTCTCCTTGATGCCACCGATCGGCAGCACGCGCCCGCGCAGCGAGATCTCACCCGTCATCGCCACGTCGTCGCGCACGAGGCGACCGTCGCCGCCGAGGCCAACGCCGTCGCCATCG
>JAAUTF010000496.1 GCA_012031775.1 Candidatus Altimarinota bacterium
TCCTTTACCGTTCTCGCGAGCCCTCACCCCGCCTCGCTCTTCGCTCGGCACCCCTCTCCCGCACGCGGAGAGGGAAGGGTGAGGCGGCTGCGGCGGTAAACTGTCAAGTAGCTATGAACCTTGTCTACAGCGATGAGCACAACGATTGAGCTTTGTTTGGGGTGTTGTGGGCAGCGAAGCTGCCCATAACACCCCAGACGTATGGCTCAATGCTTCTGCCCAGCGCTATAAGGGCGCAGCATGCTGCGCCCTTACAAGTCCATAGGATCATCTTGATCTATGCGTTTGCGCCCTCCGCGCCCGCTGCGGTTCAAAAATATCTACCGCACGCCGAGCAGCACTTCCACCGTCAGCTGGTCGAGGCGCTCGTAGGGCAGGCCGCGCGCGCCGAGCGCCAGGCGGTCGAAGCTGTGCGCTTTGAGTTCGCTCGCCGCACCGGCGCTATACACGATCGGCGCTTGATCGCCCGCCTTGATCTCGGCCAGCAGCGCCTGGATCTCGCCGTCGGCGTTCCAGCGCTGCGCCTTTTCCTTCAAAATAAGGTAAGTACGCATACAACCGCGCGCGAAATCCTTCACGCCTTCGTAGTCTTCGGTGCGGTAGGCATGTGCATCGAAGTGGCGCGAGCCGTCGTAGCCCACGTCTTCGAGGAATTTTACCAGGAAGAAGGCGTTTTTCGGGTTCACCGCGCCAAAGCGGAAGTCCTGGTCGTAGCGGCCCGGTGCCTGATCGTTGAGATCGATATGGAAGAGCTTACCTGCGTCCCAGGCTTGTGCAACACCGTGCAGGAAGTTCAGCCCGGCCATGGTTTCGTGCGCCACTTCGGGGTTCAGGCCGACCATCTCCGCGTGATCGAGCGTGTTGATCAGCGCCAGCGCGTGGCCCACCGTTGCCAAGTAGATGTCGCCGCGTGGCTCGTTCGGCTTCGGCTCCAGCGCGAACTTCAGCGTGTAGCCCTGGTCTTTCACATAGGCGCAGAGGAAGTTGAGCGCCTCGCGGAAACGC
The DNA here is from genome assembly GCA_012031775.1 of Candidatus Altimarinota bacterium. Taxonomy (GTDB): domain Bacteria; phylum Chloroflexota; class Chloroflexia; order Chloroflexales; family Chloroflexaceae; genus JAAUTF01. The sequence continues at coordinate 1,006 of JAAUTF010000496.1, forward strand.
TTCAGGCCTTCCACCGGGTCTTTGGCGGCATCGCTCTCCGCGCCCTCGCGCCCGCCCCAGAAGACATAGATCGACGCACCGCACTCGACGCCAAGGTCGATCGCGTGCATCGTCTTCTGCAAAGCATACGCGCGCACCTGCGGGTCGTTGCTGGTAAACGCGCCATCTTTAAACGCCGGGTCGCCAAACAGGTTTGTCGTCGCCATCGGCACCACCAATCCGGTGGCAGCGAGCGCGGCCTTAAAATCGCGTACAATTTGGTCACGCTCGGCGGCTGTGGCATCGATCGGCACCAGGTCGTTATCGTGGAAGTTGACGCCGTACGCGCCAACCTCGCCAAGCAGATGGACTAACTCAACCGGCGAGAGCGCAGCGCGCACCGGGCTGCCGAAGGGGTCGCGCCAATGTTGCCAACCGTCCAGAGGCCAAAAGTGAACTTATGCTCCGGCTGCGGTTCGTAAGCCATGATGAACTTCCTTGTTATGTTTGTGCGGGCATTGCGCCTGTATTGTACCGTATCTTTCTTGGAGGAGTCAGAATTCAGAAGGTCGGGCAGGGCGTAGAACTGAGAACCGAGAACCTGCGAACCTGCGAACACAGAGCGCAGAACAATGGAACAGGGCTTCTGCACTCTCTGTGGTTAAACTGCCCGGCCTTTGCGCCTTTGTGTCTTTGTGGTTAAAGAAGAGGAAGGATTTTGCACATGACCTATATTAACGACAGCACGGCATCCATCGACGCAGCGCTCAGGCTCGGCACAGTAACACTGGCGGTGCGCGATGCCGCGCGCTCGACAGCGTTTTATCGCGATCTGCTCGGTTTGCAGCTGCTTGAGGAAGCTGAAGATCGTCTCGTCTTTGGTGTTGCCGGGCGCAGCCTGATCGAATTGCTGGTCGATGCGTCGCTTCAGCCGCGCCCGCGCGGCAGCACCGGGCTCTACCACGTGGCGATTTTGCTGCCTACGCGCTTCGATCTTGCCCAGATCCTGCATCGCTTCGCCGAGGCACGCATCCCGCTCGGCGCGTCTGATCACAATGTCAGCGAGGCGCTCTATCTCGACGACCCCGACGGCAATGGGCTGGAGATCTATTGCGACCGCCCACGCGAGGAGTGGCGCTATCACGGCGACGGCGCGATCGTTATGGGCTCGGAGCGCCTCGACGCTGCCGGTGTTCTCGCTGAATTACCCGCATTGCCGCCAACCTTCGCCGGTATGCCCGATGGTACGACGATCGGCCACATGCATTTGAAAGTGGGCGACCTGGCCACGGCTGAGGCATTTTACCACGGTGCGCTCGGTTTCGATGTGATGCTGCGCGCCTACCAGGGCGCGCTCTTTATGAGCGCCGGTGGCTATCATCATCATCTCGGCGTTAATATCTGGGAGAGCCGCGACGGTAGCCCGCCGCCTGCTGAAAGTGTCGGGTTGCGCTCCTTCACGCTGGTCTTCCCCAACGAGACCGCCCGCGAAGCTACCCTCGCCCGCCTTAGCGCGCACGAGATCGCCGTCCACGTCGACGCCGACGGCCCTGCGGTGTTCGATCCCTGGGGTAACAGGATTTTACTTCGTGTGATTTGATTGTGTGGCGTGGTTTTGCCATGCAAAACCACGCCACACGATATTTATTTCACCAACACCGCGCCGACACCCGCCGCCGCGATGCGCGCGTTGAGCGGGGCCAATTCGCGCGCCACGAGTTCGTCGAAACGCTTGAGCTGAGCCTCGATCTGGCTGCCGAGGTGCTCGTATACCTGGTAGCTTACATCGGTGGGCCGGTAGTCGCCCATCTCCACCACTGCGGGCAGCTCGGCCAGCTTCTGCAGCAAACGCACGCCTTTGTTGAGGTTGTCGGCCCAACCGGAGCGTAGATCCGGCACCAGCAACGGCTCCTCGATCGCCAGCACTTGCTCGCGCAGACCCTTGATCGCCGCCACTAACGCCTCGCCCTGCTCGTGCTTCTCCACGCGCTTTGCCCAGCCGTCGAGCTGCTGGCGCAGATCGCGCATACGGTTCACGCCCTTCACACCCTTATCCAGCGTATCGTAGATCTTCACCTGCAGATCGTACTGCGCGGCCAGATCTTCCGCTGTACTGGCGATGGCTGGCTCCGGCACCACCGTCAGGCTCTGGCTGAACTCCTGTTCGCCGACTTTCAGCGTCAGCGTATAGACGCCGGGCGGCACGCGTGGCCCCTGCACTTCGCCCTCGAACTGCGGCTCGCTGCCTTCGACTTTGCTCGGCCCACTGCGGCGCAGATCCCAAGTGAAGCGGTTGAAACCGACAGCTGCCGGAAGCTTCAGTTCGCTCTCCGGCTTCTTGCCCGGCTCCGGCTTGGCACGGCTACTAAAGTTGCGGATGACTGTGCCGATGCATCGGCGATGCTCAGTTTGAGCGGCTGCTCCGGCGCATCGTTGAGGAAGTAGGTGATCATCGCGCCCTTCGGCGGGTTCTGGCCTGCGTCGAGGAAGTGCCGCTCGACGGCGTTCTCCGGCGTCTTGCTGACGATGAATTGGCCGCCGACCGCGTTGATATACTGCTTGCCGGGGTTGGTGCTGCTCCAGTCGATACCCGTCAGCGGGCGAACCGTCGTGCGCGGCTTAAACAGCCAGGCTGCGCCGGATGTCACTTGGTCGCTCATCTGCTGCAGCGGGCTCAGGTCGTCCAGCACCCAGATCGAGCGCCCGTGCGTGCCAGCGATCAAGTCACCATCTTTCAACACCAGGTCGTGGATGGGCGACACCGGCAAGTTCAGTTGGAAGCGCTGCCACTGCTGACCGTCGTCGAAAGAGACGTAGAGGCCGGTCTCGGTGCCGGCGTAGAGCAGACCGCGTCGGGCTGGGTCGGCGCGGATCACGCGGGTGAAGTCGTGCTCGGCAATGCCGCTATCAATGCGCTGCCAGCTCGCGCCGTAGTCGCTCGTCTTGTAAAGATACGGTCGGTAGTCGTCGTTCTTGTAGCGTGTGCAGGCCAGGTACACCGTACCCTTCTCAAAGGGCGAGGGCTCGATGCAGCTGATCAGCGTCCACTCCGGCAAGTCGAGCGTGTCGATGTGCTGCCAGCGCTCGCCGCCGTTGCGCGACAGATGCAGCAGGCCGTCGTCTGAGCCGGCCCAGAGCACGCCGGCCTCGTGCGGCGATTCGATCAGCGCGAAGACGGTTGCGTACACCTCGGCCCCGATCGAGTCGCGGTTCACCGGGCCACCCGTGGGCTTGAGCGTCTCGGGGTCGGCGCGCGTCAGATCGGGGCTGATCGGCTGCCAGCTCTGGCCTTCATCTACCGAGCGGAAGACCATATTGCCGCCGATGTAGAGCGTATTCGCATCGTGCGGCGAGATCACGATCGGGTAAGTCCAGGCGAAACGATATTTGTGATCCTCCGAGCCGTAGCCGCCCATATACTCGGGCCATGTGGTGATCAGGCGCAGCTGGCCGGTGCGATGATCGTAGCGCTGCAGCGCGTTGCCCCCGCCCGGCGACGAGCCGATCGCCCCGACATACACGATATCCGGGTTGTTGGGGTGGGTCAGAATATAGCCACTTTCGCCCGTGCCAGCGATGTAACAGTCGCCCCAGGTGATTGCAGCGCGATGTGTACGCGAAGGCACCGCGACACTAGTATTGTCCTGCTGCGTTCCGTAGACATAATACGGCTTGCGGTTGTCGGCACTGATATGGTAAACTGCGCGGTGGGCTGATTGTAGATCGAACTCCAGGTCGCGCCGCCGTTCAAGGAAACACAGGCACCGCCGTCGTTGCCCTGGATCATGCGCTGGTTATTGCGTGGGTCGATCCAGATATCATGGTTGTCGCCGTGCGGTGTCGAGATCTCCACGAAGCTGCGCCCACCGTCGCTCGACTTCCAGAACGCGAGGTTGTTGACATAAACTGTGTCGGGGTCGGTCGAGTCGGCGGTGATATGGTTGTAGTACCAG
>JAAUTF010000497.1 GCA_012031775.1 Candidatus Altimarinota bacterium
TGCGCAAGCGCATTAGTTTCTACCATCCAGCTTCCGCGCTCGACCACGTCGCTGATCCGGTCGACACAGCGCCGCGCGCTGATCGTTGCCCCTTCGATCGAGGCCAGAAAATGCTGCTGGGTGTAATCGCCAGCCAGGAAGAAGTTTCGCACCGGTGTCGCCTGATCAGGACGATACTTATCGACCCCCGGCAGCGCCTGATAAACCGAGTTCGGGATGCGCACGATCGTATGCTTGAGCAGCTTCGCCTCGCGCGCCACCGGGTGCAGACGCCGGAATTCTTCCATAACAAAGGCCACCAACTCATCGTCAGGAAGCGTAATCAGCTTCTCGGCGGGTGCTACCACGAACTGCATAATGCTCTTATTATCGGCGTGATATTCCGGCGCAACCATGGCCATATCAGCGTAGACACTCAAGTGCGTGCCCGCGCTAAACAGCAGGTTGTCGACACCAGCAATGCGCCGATCGAAGAATAACTGCAGCGTGATCACCGGCGCACCTTTAAGATGCTTGAGGTTCTCAAAATAGTCGAAGCGCCGCAGACTATCGGGCAGCACCTTGCGTAAACTATGCACCGGCATCGCCGAGACATACAGATCGCCTTCGATCAGGCTGCCATCGTTCAACCTGAAGCCGCGCACTGCGTTGTCGGCCTCGTCGTAGACGATCTCGCTCACACGCTGGTCTAGCTCGACACGCCCGCCCAGGTCTGCGATCTGCTTGATCAGCGGTCGCCAGATGTTAGTATCTGGCGAGCCCTTCACTAGCGCCATCATCGGAGCCTTTTCTCGTGCGCGAAGTGCAGCATCGCCGTCAACGGCAGCTTGGCCGAGACCTTATCCGCGCGCAGGAAGTTCAGCGCCAGCGACATCGTATGCATTACTTCGTCCAGCGAGCGCTCGCCCATACCATGGCGCAGATGCCACGACGCATAGGTCTCGTTGTCCTGCTGATCGACGTAGCCTTGGTCGCCGAAGATCGGGCGCATCAGGCCCAGGCCCATCCGCACCTTATCGCCGAGCGTCAGCGGTTTGAACTTCGCTACACCAGCCAGGCCGTTGAGCGGTGTCGGTAGCCAGGGGACAAAACGAATATCGGCTAGGCCGTGTTGCTCGGAGGCAAAAATCATCTCGGCCGGCTTCCAGTTAAAGGTGTCGCCGAGGCCACAGTGCTCAAGGAAACCAAGCAACGTATGATATGCGCCAAAAAAAACGTGCAGACCGCTCTCGATCCAATCGCCATCGGCATCTTGCCAGGCCGATACCTTGCCGCCCGGCACATCGCGCTTTTCTAAAACAACTACCTCATAGCCACGCTCCGCCAGCGTCCGCGCCGTTACCATCCCCGCTGGCCCCGCGCCCGCAATAATCACACGCATCGTTGTGCTCGCTCTCTTTATATTCAATGCTACAATACGCCAGCGGCGCAGCGCAACGCTGCCCTTCTCACTCCTGAATCCTTACTCCTGACTCCCACTCTGATTTGTTATAGCACGGCTAGTAAGGCAGCGCAAGGCAGGCACCATGAAGTATGCGTTTCTTTTCACAATCACAATGGTCGTGGCGCTAATGCAGTTCTTTGCACTCCGTCAGCCGCCGCGTCTCGATCTCCCGCCCCAACAGCATGTGCAAACAACAAACGCTCTGCTCGGTGTGCATACGCGCCTGAGCGGCATCGGCGACGAAGCCTACATCAAGCGCAGCCTGGAACAAGTCCGTGAACTTGGTAGCCCCTGGATTGTCGAACTCTTCCCCTGGGCCTATGCCCAGCCGCGCTCGCGCTATGGCTTCGACTGGGCCGGCAGCGATATGGTCATTCAGCACGCCCGTCGTCAGGGGCTCACCGTCATCGCCCGCCTCGACCTAGTACCAGCTTGGGCACGGCCGCGCAACAGCACCGATCGCTACCTCGACCCGACCTTCTACAGCGACTACGCCACTTACGTCGCCGCCTTCGCCGAGCGCTACGCCCCGCTTGGTGTGCGCCATATTCAGATCTGGAACGAGCCCAACTTACGCTTCGAATGGGGCGACCGCAATCCCGATCCCGGTGCCTACGCTGCCCTGCTTAAAGTCGTTTACCCACGCGTCAAAGCGGTCGCCCCCGACGCGATCGTTATTGCTGGTGCGCTCTCGCCTGGTACCTCGATCGACGGTGGGACAACCCGTATGGACGATTTGCATTATCTCGCCTCGCTCTACGACGCTGCGGCCGCCCCCTATTTCGATATGTGGGCCGTCCACGCATATGGTGCCCAGGAGCCGCCCGAGGCCGCGCCTACACCTGAGCGCGTAAACTTTCGTCGTATCGAACTCGTGCGCGCGCTGATGGAGCGCTTCGGCGACCAGGCAAAACGCATCATCGTCACCGAAGCTGGCTGGAACGACCACCCGCGCTGGAGCGCCGCCGTGCGCCCCGCCGACCGCATTCGCTGGACGCTCGCCGCCTGCGAACTTGCACGCAGCTACCCCTGGCTTGAAGCGCTCGTCTTCTGGCAATTCGCCACCCCGTTCTCCACCCGCTCCTACCCCGATAATTGGAACTTCGTCGCCCCCGACGGCACCCCACGCCCCATCTACCTCGCCGTTCAGGAATACACCCGCCCCGATCCATAATCCCAACGCCCCGCCGTACGGGCGCAGCATCCTGCGCCCCCCTGGCATCCTGTGCCCCGCCATTCTGCCTCCTGACTCCTGCCTCCTGCCCCTCGCCTCGTCTGGTATAATGAGAGCTATCACAAACCAGGAGGAACCCCATGCGCCGAGTAACTGTCAGCCTGTGGCTTGTGCTCGCCTTGCTTTTAAGCGCCTGCGGTGCTAGCGATGATGGCACCGGCCTTGAGGTTGGCCAGCGCCTGCCCGACGCCGAGTTCGTGACCTTCGCTGGCGAAAAGGTTCGTGTGAGCGACCTTGCGGGTAGGCCGGCGATTATCAATTTCTGGGCGACCTGGTGCGTCCCCTGTAAGCAGGAGATCCCAGTTATTCAGGCTGCCTACGAGCGCAATAGCGCCTCCGGCTTGCAGTTCCTCGCCATCACCGACGAAGCACAGAACGAAGTCCGCGCCTTCTATGGTGATTTTGGCATGAGTTTCCCCGTACTCTTCGATAGTGGCGGTGCTGCTAGTCGTAAGTACCGCATCCAGGCCATCCCCACCACGATCTTTATCGACCGCGATGGCGTCGTCGTCGCGCGTCATATCGGTGTGCTCGACGCCGCCTTACTCGACGAATATCTCGCCCAGGCTCTTGGTGATACACCGGCTCCCGCTGAGCCAGCGCCGACGAACCAGGCACCACCTACACCACAGCCGACCTCACCCGCTGATGATCTCGGCCATAACGCTTCTGCAGTATTTTGAAGGATAGCCTCCATGAGTATTGCCTCAACCCGCCTTAGCCGCCGCCTGAGTCAGCTTGCCCCCTCGGCGACGGCCAGCATGAATGGCCGCGTCGCCCAGATGCGCGCCGACGGTATCAATGTCATCTCCTTCAGCGTTGGTGAGCCCGATTTCGATACGCCGATGCCGGCCAAAAACGCCGCTATCGAGGCGATCAATCGCAACTATACGCACTACACGCCCACTGGCGGCATCGCCGAGCTACGCAAGGCCATCGCGCAGCGCGTCAGCGCCGACCAGGGCCTTACCTATAACGTTAATCAGGTAACGACGACCGCCGGTGCGAAAGAAGCGCTCTTCTTCGCCTTCCAGGCCCTCTGCGATGACGGCGATGAGGTGATCGTGCCCGCACCATACTGGGTTAGTTATGTCGAGCAGGTACGGCTAGCCGGTGCTATTCCTGTCAGCCCGCAGGGAAGTGACGCCAACGGTTTAAAATCACGCCCGAGCAGCTGCGTGCCCACCTCAACGAGCGCACCCGTGTCGTCGTGCTCAACTCGCCCTCTAACCCCACCGGTGCGGTCTATAGCGCAGAAGAGATGGCTGCCCTCATCGAGGTGCTACGCGCCAGCGAGGCGATCGTCTTCACCGACGAAATCTACGATGCAATTACCTACGTGCCCTATGCCCGCCTGCTGCGTGTCGCCCCCGACTTTGCCGACCGCACGCTCGTGTTTAACGGTGCCGCCAAGGCCTACGCCATGACTGGCTGGCGTTTCGGCTATGTCGCCGGGCCGCAGCCGATCATCGAGGCGATCAAATCTATCCAGAGCCACTCCAGCACCCACACTTCTTCCATCGCGCAGTACGCCGCGCTTGCAGCTTACACGCCGTCGCCGGAGCTCGACGCCACCGTACAATCGATGGTCGCCGCGTTCGCTAAACGGCGCGACCTTATCCTCGAATTTCTCGCCGAAATCCCTGGTGTCGAGTGCAGTGTCCCCGACGGTGCGTTCTATGTTTTCCCCAATGTGAGCGGTCTGCTCAACCGCCCTCTACGCAACGGTACAGTCTGTGCCAATACCGATGAGCTAACTATGTATCTGCTTGAACAAGCCCATATCGCGGTTATCTCGGGCGAATCCTTCGGCACTCCCGGCTATTTACGCATTTCTTATGCTACCAGCGAGCCGGAGATCGTCGAAGGCATGCAGCGCTTTGCTGCCGCTGTCCGCTAATAAACCTATTGTTGAAGCTGGTTGATGAATTCGCTCTACCTTGCGTTAGTCCGCTGATGGAAATTGATTAATTAATTCGTTCTACGTCGGATGAGCCCACTTCAGCGAGTTTCCGGTCGCTCATAGCCCGGCGCTGAAGCGCAGGGGCGTGCGGGTAGCGCGGATTAATGTGTTAAAGACCATCAGCGGGCTTCCCTTCCGATAGCCCGGCGCTTTAGTGCTGGGCGTACGGGTATAAATGAAGGGTATTATGGGTTCTAATCAGCGCATGCTGAACCGCTATATCGCGATCGGGGCGCTCGTGCTGCTCGCCGGCCTGGTGATCTCGTTCCGCACCCACGGCACCTGGTGGCTCCT
>JAAUTF010000016.1 GCA_012031775.1 Candidatus Altimarinota bacterium
ACGGGATCGCAATCGTGGGACGCTTTGCCATCCACACCTCCTGTCAGCACACGGTGGATCTCGCGGCATCATCCCACCGATAGGGCGATCATGCAAGGGGTACTACATCTAGTCACTGATCCGGGAAATCCTGGAGAGCCGAGAAAGGTACGTGCCTGGTTACAGCAACTTGCGACACAACTTGCGACATGTCGCAAGTTGTGTCGCAAGTTATGGGCGCTGGTGGCCATCACTGCGGCGTGCTCTATCGATCATCACGAAGATGACCGAGTCTTCTTAGCGTTTCCACATCGTCATCCAGGTCCTTTGAGGTGTAGACCAAGTAGTGCAGCGCCCTTCGACAAACCGATCTCACGTCGCTCATACTGCGCAATGACCTCTTCGAGACGTGCAGAATCTATTTTTGCAACTAGCTCTGCAAGTGATTGAGCCATATCTTACTCCGCCGTTGTCCAAGGAAGAACAGCCATTATATCGATTACAGCAGGACAAGCGCAATTAAGATTTGCCCTCATTCACGAGGATCTCACGCAGCACGGCTCTATCACATGGTAAAGCCGAAGCAATCGCAGCAATACCACATTCCATATCGTGCTGCTCCAATGAACGAGACATGCTCAGTCGTAGCACTTGGAGTGTATCGATCTGTAGCGCGCCTTTGAGGTCGTCAAGGCCCCAATTTCGACGCTTGAGTGCAGCAATAATTGTTGCTGCCAAGCGATCTGGATGCTGCCGTGCGAGGGACTGTAGGCGTGCAAGTGGGAGTGATGTTTTTGGATGTGATAGGAGCATATGACGTGTACAGGATGAACACGCTTGCTGAAACCGCCCAATCGCATACTGCTCTCGGCCGATTAAGTCGTATGACAGCAGGCATAGACCACAACAATCACAATGGCCGTTCAGAAGCCGCTATAGGTTTGAAGGATCCCCAAGCCAGTAATTGATGTCTGGGAAGAGTTCGCGATAGGCTTCCCGCCCAACCGTCTTGTCTAGCGTATTCATAAACGCGCTGAACGCCACCAATGCCTCGCGCATCTTTTGATAGACAAGTTGCCGCTCCACCGGTTCGGCTTGTTCTAGCATTTGGCTGTATTCAGTCGTGCGCATGCCTAGCACTCGCTCTGTATACGCTTTGATCGTTGTGCTGCCAATTCAGCTGAGTCTTGATCAGCATCGCCAAAAAGGACATCTTTTAAACGAACATACTGAACATCGCCATGCGCAACTGCTGCAGCATCGCTACTAACCAGTGGTGCTAGTTTGACAAGTGGCCAGAGGTTCCCTATGCTGGTTGTAACCACACAAAGAGCAGGGAGGAAACCTCATGACCACGGTCGATTTTATCATAGAATTGTTCTGTCGGGTTGACGATGCACTGCAACACAGCAACAAACATCCGCAAGCGAATCTGTATCCCAGCGAATTGGTAACCATTGGCATCTTGTTTGCCATCAAAGGGGTCGGCAATCGTGCGTTTTACCGCTGGCTTGACCGTGATTATCGCATGCTGTTTCCGCAACTCCCGGAGCGTACGCGCTTATTTCGGGCGTTACAAACACATGCGGACTGGACGGACGCCTTATTAGCGGAACCAACCCTGCTCGGTATTGCGGATTCATATGGCATTGAACTAATTCGGCTCTCCAGGATTTCCCGGAGTTGTATCCAGTCTCAATGCGAATACGTGTAGCAAAGGCGTATCGTTATCACGTGAGAAAACCATCCTTGTCGGCGAACAAGAGTTTTAGTCCGGGAAATCCTGGAGAACCACTAATTCATCCCATCCGTGAAGGGCGCAGCGACGCCCAAATGGGCAAAAAAGGGAAGTCCAATCATCGATGGATCGTTGGTGGGAAGGTGTGGTGTGTCCTTAATCAGTGGGGGCTCGTGGTTGATTGGGCATGTGCAACGGCCAATGTGCATGATAGTACCTTTCAACCGCTGATCAAGCAATTTGAAGACGTGATGATCGTGTTGACCGACACGGGCTTTCACGCAAACCATGGCGATCCGAGCAACATGAAGGTGTGTCGTCGTGGCACATGGAACGATCGGATGACGATCGAAACCGTGTTATCGATGCTGACCGTGGTTTGTCATTTCAAAAAAGTGGGCCATCGCGGATGGGACTATGTTGTGGCACGGCTTCCCTTCACGCTGGCGGCGTTCAATCTGCTCGTGCAATGGGATGGGCTCCCGATCGATGACCAGGGGCGAATCCATGTGTCAATTGCACGGTTTAGTCTTTGAAGGGGTATTTCATAGAGGTTTGATGCACTTTAGCGTTGTTTGATGTGCGGATTCATGCTAGCACCATTGGTTAGTACCAAAAAAGGAGAGCTATATGCAACAAAGTCCGACTTTGAAGACATTAAGAAGAAGTTAGCTGAAACCACAACTATCACCGCGCAAATAGAACACGAAATATCATCTAACTCTTGGATTGAGCAACAACGATGGGTCTTTCGTCGAGATATTTACATTGCATTACTAAAACATCTAAATATAGCGGCTCTCCAGGATTTCCCGGAGTGACCACTAGATGTAGTGCCCTTGCCTGAAGCGGAGCGCGGTGGCATCATGGCGGCATCTGGTGAGCCACATGAGAGACGAGGCCGAGATGCCGAAGCGCACGAGTATTGCCATCCCACTGGACTTGCCCGATATTGACGTCCTTCGTACGGAGATCACCACGCGCCGCGAGTTAGTCATTGGCGTGGAAAGCACGCTGCCGACGGCTACCTGTCATCGCTGCGGACAGACCATCGACCGCTTCTATGGCTATGACCGCCCCATTCGCCTGCGTCATCTGCCCATCCTCGGCATGGTCGTTTATATCGAGCTCCGCCCCAAACGCTTTCGCTGCCCCTTCTGCGAGGGCCAGCCCACCACGACCCAACAACTCGACTGGTATACGCCCAAATCGCCCTTTACCAAAGCCTACGAGCGTCAGCTTTTGCTCACCCTCATCAATGGCACGCTCAGCGATGTCTGTCTGAAAGAAGGCGACCTTGGACCCGATGCCCTGCTGGGCGTGATTGACCGCTGGCTCGACGCTGCCGTCGATTGGCGCGTACTGCCCGCCTTCTCCGTCCTCGGCCTCGACGAGATTGCGCGCAAGAAAGGCCATCGCGACGATGTGGTGGTCGTCACCGCACAGTGTCCTGATGGGACGCTGCACCTGCTTGGCATCCTGCCCGACCGCACCAAGGCAACGGTACGCAATTGGCTTTTCGGCATGCCCAGCGCGGTTCGGCGTGGCATTCGCACGGTCTGCGTGGACATGTGGGAGGCGTATGTGAACGCGGTGGAAGAGGTGCTGCCGCAAGCCGCCATCGTGATTGACCGCTTCCACGTCGCACAGCACTATCGCGACGATGTGGACAGCTTCCGCAAGCAGGAACTCAAACGCTTGCGCAAGGAACTACCGAAACAGGACGCCAAGCGGCTCAAACACACGCTGTGGCCGTTTCGCAAACGCAAGGCCAACCTTGAGCCGGACGAGCAAGACCGGCTGGATCGCCTGCTTGCGTACAGCCCGGCTTTGGAAGATGCCTACGACCTGCGCGAGGAACTGACGGCGATCTTTGACACGACCCGCTCCAAAGCAGCCGGTTTGCGGCGGCTCAAAGCCTGGCGACACAAGGTTGAAGCCAGTGCTCTCACCTGCTTTGCCCCGTTTCTGAAGCTGCTCGATACCTGGATGGATCGTATCGCCAACTACTTTCGTCACCACCAGAGCAGCGGTTTCGTCGAAGGGTTGAACAACAAACTGAAGGTACTCAAACGGCGCTGCTACGGCATCTACAATCTGCGCCATCTCTTCCAACGCATTACGCTTGACTTGGAGGGCTACCGCAGGTTTCGTCCAACACCCACCCCCACCCACTAGATGTAGTGGCTACTCCGGGAAATCCTGGAGAGCCAATATAGCAAGATATGCCATGAATGAGGTGGTCAAAATTGAGTATGAGGTATCACATCATAAATACGAACAAGAGGAGCGCATCATAAAAGAGAATTTTGAACAGAGTTCACTAGTACTAGTTTTTGGTGCAAAAGTCGGTTTGTAGCGGGCTGCCGGAGCGGAAACGGTTGACACTCCTGGTTGCGTTGGCCCTTGGCTTGCAGCATCAATAGGCAGGAGGTGGCCTATGCTGCGCGAACGCTATGACCCGATGAACCTGTTTGAGTACATCCCGGCCCTGGGGATGGAGACCGACGCCGTGCTCACTCAACTCGACACGCTGCTTGACGACGATGTGCTGTTCCAGGCTGTGAAAGCCGACCTCTTAAGGCGCTTCCCGCGAACGTCCAGCTTTGGGCGTCCCTCCACGCCCGTCGAGGTCATCCTGCGCATGCTCGTGGTCAAACACCTCTACCACTGGAGCTATGAGCAAACCGAGCAGTGGGTGAGCGACAGCCTGGTGTTACGCCAGTTTTGCCGTATCTATACGGCCAAAGCGCCCGACGACACCACGCTGCTGCGCTGGGCCAACCTCATTCAGCCGCAGACCCTTGATCGCCTCCTCGATCATGTGGTCGCTCTCGCTCAGAAGCACCACGTTACTCGCGGCCGTAAGCTGCGCCTCGATAGCACCGTGGTTGAGACCAACGTCCATTACCCCGTTGACAGCACCCTGCTCGCCGACGGCGTGCGTGTGCTCGCCCGCACCATTCGCCGCGCCAAGCCTCTCCTTCAAGACAGCGTCGAGCGTGCTCGCACCCTGTTCCGCGACCGCTCGCGCCGCGTTCGGCAGGTCACCAAGGAGCTGATCGACGCGGCTCGCCGGCGCGGTGAGCAAGCGGCCCAGGATGTCAAAGAGCGCTACGAGCAGCTGCTCGACCTGACCGAGCAGGTGGTCGCTCAAGCCCAGCAGGTGCAGCATCACCTCCAGCAGCACGCCGAGCAACAGGCTGACCGCCTCGCCCAGCGCCTCAACGAGACCCTTCGGACCTTCGTCCCGCGGGTAGAGCAGGTCATCCAGCAGACCACCCGCCGTGTGCTTGAGGGTGAGCAGGTGCCCGCGAGCGAAAAGCTGGTCAGCCTGTTTGAGCCCCATACAGCGATCATCCGCAAGGGCAAGGCGGGTAAGCCGGTGGAGTTCGGCCGCGTTCTCTGGCTGGGCGAGACTGAGGGCGGCATCATTACTCAGGCCAAGATCCTCGAAGGGAATCCCGATGACGCCGCGCAGTTCCTTCCCAGTCTCCAAACCCATGCCCAGCAGTTCGGTCGACCGCCGAACCTCGTCGCCGGCGACGGCAAGTTGGCGACACCAACCAACGAGCGGGAGGCACAGCAGCGGGGTGTCAAACACGTGGTGCTGCCTCGCCCCGGACGAAAGACGGCCGTACGTCAGGAGTATGAGCGACAACGCTGGTTCAGAGTGGGCCGTGACTGGCGAGCTGGTATCGAAGGGCGCATCAGTGGGCTGAAACGACGCCACGGCCTGCGCCGCTGTCGGTATCACGGCGACGAGGGCATGGCTCGCTGGGTCGGCTGGGGCGTGATTGCCCACGATCTGCGGGTGATCGCCCAGCACGAGGCCGCCAAGGCCTCCCGTCAGGGGTAGGTAACCGCTTAGGGAGAGGCCACCACCCACCAAGGGCAGTGGCCTCTCCGCCAGGTGAAAAGCTTTACACTGCGATCTGGATTTATCGCTTGCTAATAACATCCTGACTTTTGCACCGGAAACTAGTACTAGTTGCCGTCACAGACAAGCAAGAATGGCGATATTGGCACTTTTCCCTCCGATTTTCACAACGACAGGAATGAGTGCTCTATAGGGTTTATAGCGGCTATACGCAATAAAACTGGCAGAGTATCATGCCAAATATTTGGTTTCGGACAGCCTTGTTCAATGGCCCTGGCGATCTAGCATGTCACGATCATACACCATATATGGCTTCAACAAGGTGTAGAAAGCTAGTTTTTCGCGGCTGCCCCTTAACAGATCTCACATTTTCATGTTGGCAATGCACCACGCCAGTTTTCTTAGCCCGTAGATGGCTTGGGTTGAGCACGAGCATGAACTGAAAGCTGGCGAGTATGAATTACGTAGACCGCCAGCAGCGCAGCAGCGCATTCAGCGCACCATATCCCAGCCGACCACCTTGAAAGATCAGTGACTGGAGCTCAGTATAGTCGCGCCGCGAAAGGGGGTCGGTGTGAGCTGCCGTGTTGCGCAACTGGCTGATGCGCGTGACCGCTCGGGCAATCAGATCGTCGAAGCGTACCACCCGTCCCGGTTCATCAGGATCAGGGTGTTCGTGCCAATTGGCTGCGACATAGGCTTGGATGCGCGCCCAATTGCCGTCGAGATCGTCGCTCCGGCGTAGGAATGGCAGGACGCCAAGAGTGTGGCGCTTTGGGTTAGCCAGATCGCCGACAAGGCCTGGGCAGGCGAAGACCCGCCGTTTGATCTCGACTTCCATGACGCTGGAAATATGAATTGCCGACGCCGAGAAGTCATGGGCCTTGATGCGGTCGAGCTGGTCTTTGAGAAATTCGGAAAGAGCGAGCGATTCACGCTCTACCGGGCCGAGCATGTCGAGCGTGTCGGCCATACCTAGGTCACGCAGCCGATTGTAGTAGAACTCAAAATCGACACCAACGAAGTCGGCGAAGCGTCGTGTCAACTGCTGCACACGCTCGGCAACTGCGCTTACTGCTTGCTCGTCAAATGGGCGGCCTTGTTCATCGCCCAGGACGTGCTCCAATTCATTCAGCAGGTCGTTGATGTCCCGTGGCGGACGAACCGGCTTCTGTGCGTCGGGCTGGTTGATGATATGGCACAGGCGCGCGTCATTGCAGCAATGCGTCCGGCGACTGACGAGATCGATCCGCCAGGGACCTATGTGTGGTTTCGGACAGATCAGCAGATTGCTTGCATCATCGTTAAGTGACTGAGCCCAGCGGTCGGCCAGCGGCGTCGCATCGGCGGCGCTCAGCGCGTCCAGGAAGATGCCGTGGCAGCGCGGTACGCGGGCAACGCCAGCCGCTCGTGCATATCAATGAGCAGCTCAATAAGTACATCGCGGACTGCACTGCTTGATGCGGGCAAGGCTGGCTGGAGCGACCTCACTACAACAGTTTGATCGGGAGTCAAGGGCTGATCATGTCCAGAGTTGGGCGAAAGGGCGTAGTGTTCGCCGTCGGGTCTGCTCTGTTGGAAAGCGAACAACAGCACACCGTAGCGTTCGCCCAGCAGATTGAGGTCGGCGATCATGCGTTTGATCGGCGAGGATGGCGCGTTGGAACTGTCACTCTCACGGTAGTACTTGGCATCCCAAACGACGCCCGGCTCACGCCAAACGAGCTTGGCACCATCGCGCACCTGCTCCACCGGGGGGCATGATTCGCCAAAGGTAAAAGTCTGGGCGAACACCGGGCACATGGTAGTTCTGGTTGGGTTGGGCTTTCCAAGAGGCGACCGGCAGCGGCACTGCTTGATCGTGCCGCACTTCATACACGCAACCATGCCATCGAAAGCGCAGGCGCATTGGTTCAGTCGTTCGCCCCTCCTCGTCGAGGCAGCCGCGCTCGTGGAGCAGATCGGCGAGCTCGTAGAAGAGCCAGAGCTGATACAGGTAGTTGTCGTGTTGGGGGTCAGCGCCGAGCGCTGGCGCCGCTGTAGTGTTGGTCTCGCGCCGAAGCAGCGGAAGGCTCCGCAGCCGCTCGCGCCAATCGATCAAGTCATCATAGCCGCTGTTACCACCAGCAATGGCGCGCTCCTGAACCCCTTGCACCAGATCGTCGACTCCTTCCCGTTCCACGATCTGCTCTGCCATAGTGCGTAGGCCGGCGAACTGCGGAAAGGCAAGTTCGCGCTCGCAGCGTTCGACGATGGCGTTGAGCGGGTGGCGCAGCATGTCGGCTCGTGCGACCAGTTGATCATCCCACAGGAGTTGGAGCACCGCAGCCCGATACTCAAGCAGCACCGCAACCACCAGCAGATTAGGGGGTGTGGCAAAGTCGCGCCGACGTTGTCGCGTATGCACGAGCAACGGCGTCGCTCCTGGAGTTTCCGCCCATGTGATCGAGTGTGCGCTCCCAATCCACCCGTCCTCGTGGCGGCGGCTCTTCAATCATCGTTTGCCGCGGCGCCTCGAAGCTTAACCGGCGCACGATACGCGGCAGAACGTCGTCGAACAGCTCGTCGCGTAGCAACATCAACGCCGCAAGATCGCGGTATGGCCGCAGGGCGTCAGTACTAGTTTCACTGCCCTCGTCGGTACGCAACGCATAGCGCCGAGCGAAGCGCCGTTCATCAAAGCGCAACAGCAGCGCCACTAGCCGCGCCTGCATCTCGGCAAATGCGCGCTGTTCGTTTGCAGTTGGCTGGTAGCGCTGCAGGAGCAAAGTGTTTTCGATGATCGTCACGCTATAGCCCTCGCTCATACACAAATGCCTCAAGCCGTCGCGCAAACATGCCAGTGCCGGAAATGATTAGCGCCACGTCCAATGCAAAGCGGCTACTGAGGGTCACAGCGTCGATCTGGGCAGGAGCGCTCAAGCCGAGCAGACCCAGATGGGTGCGCTGACGTGCGGCTGGTGTTTCGGCAAGTACGAGCTTCACCTGTTCGACAAATGCGACTGGGTTAGCGGCATGACGAAGGTAAGCGAGCAGAACTCGCTGTTCATCGCGGCTCAGTACCTGGAGCTGGTCGGCTAAGGTGTCAGCTAGAGCACTGTCGAGCGCTTCAGTCCAGTCCATGCCGATGAGCTGGCCACTGAAGAGCGCGCTGCATACAGCTTCAGCCTGTGCCGTGCCAAGCTGCCGGTACAACCGCATCGCCCGAAAGATACGCCAGAAGCTGTCGAGCGCCTGCGCCGCCGGGCTTTGCTCCCCTTCCTCGAACGCAACTTGGAGGCCACCTGCTGCGGCTGGCCCCACACTCAACACCCCTTCCCAGATAGCTTCAGCGCGGGTACGGTCGGCACTGATGTCAAAGAGGCCCTGCTCATCGAGGCGTATCAATGCCCGGTAGGTTGCCATGGCCTCTTCTTGCGCCGCCAACGCTGGTCCGGGTGGCAGCACATCGATAAAAGGTAAAGCGACGCTTCATCGCCTCGCTGATTTGATTGAGGAAGTGGCGGTCGAAGCTGTTGAGCGTACCGATCAGCCGGAAATCGCGCGGCAATGCAACCTCTACCTCGCCCTCATCGGTGGGGACAAGCAGTGGGCTGCGCTGACCGCCGAGGGTCGTGAGCAAACTGCCAAAGGCCGCGTCAATCGGCGCACGGGTGAACTCGTCGATCACCAACCAACGACCGCGGTGGTGAGCGTCGCCGATCACAACTTCCGCGCGGCGCATGTCATCGCTGGCTGGAATAGCGTCGCCGTCACCAATTCCATAGTTGCTGAGCAACGCACGGGAAAGGTAGCCCCGCCGTACCTGATATGCCAGAGCGCGCTTGTCTCCTTCGCGGACGAGTTGGGGTGCAATACCGCCAAGGACGTTGCGCACGCCCCAATCCTCGGTCGCGGTGACTACGTCAACCGCATAGCCTTCGCGGTATAAGTGGCGCTCGACGGGTGGTTCGGTTGGGGATAGGGTCGGATCGGTCTGCATAGCGAGCAGCACGGTGGGGTCAGCATCGCGCCATAACACGCTTGGCAGCAGGCGCGCAAGGTGGGTCTTGCCAGTACCAGGCGGCCCGCTCAGAATAACATGGTGCCCGGCGATCAGCGAACGGTAGATTCGCAGGATCGTCATCCGGTCGATCAACAGTTCACGCTGGATCTCGGCGATGCGTGCATCCAGCACCGCCGGATCTAGCACCGGAAGCGCATCATCGTTCAGCGGCGGCAACTCGCGGCGGCTGGCACCCACTCTCTGGAGATGTTCCAAAAAGGTGTTGATTGCTTGTGCCGTAGACCCTGGCGCTCCGACCGGAGCCAACGCATCCAGCTTTGCGCGCCAGGCACTGTCACCCTCTCGTTCCACTAAGCCAGCCTCTATGTACCAATCCAGCAGGTCACGCCCGAGCGGCCATTCACTTTCGGGGTGCGACGCGCCGTCCATAGGCGCACGCAGAACGGGCAGTTCATAACCGCCATTGCCATCTTCGACCAATAGGGCAAGCGCTGAGTAGCGCATCATGAGCGGCTCATTGCCGTCATCGAGGTGTGACCAGCGCCGGTAGTTGACGCTCGCCTCGATCGGCTTGAGCAGACGCAGCTTGAGCAGATCGGCGACCAGCGTTTCCGCTATTGGCAATTCATGAAGATCGCTGGCCTGCGATGAAGTGTCGAGCCGCTCAAGAATTTGCGCCGGTGTGTAGTTGCTGCCATCGAGGCGAGCGACCAGCGCAACATACGTTCGAAGCTGTTTCCCAAGCGAACGCGGCAAAGCGCTCTTAGTGGTCGGTGGCTCGCCGATCATGTAGAAACTTAGACCTGTTCCATAACGTTGATCGACTGCTGTTCGAACCTGGGACAGCGCCTTGTCCACGTCATTCGTCGGTTCGGCTACAAACGAGGCAAACTGCCGGGCAAAGCGCTGCTTGTGCTCGCGGGAAACAATCGCCTCGAAGCTGTCGGGATGCACAATGTGGAGAATTGCTTCGCGTTGAGCATATGCGTGACTAATTTCGATCCCAAACAACATGGTTTTGAAGGCCGGCGGGTCGGCAAGCAGGCGGGTTTGTTCTTCGCCGCTTAGACGCTTCCAGTCGCGTACAAATCGGAGCAGAAAGGCAAGCTGAAACGGCCGGTAGGTGAGATAGGCAGTCCCTACCCTCGCAAGCCCGGTGTCGAGCGCGGCGTTGCGCTCAGGTGGCATGCGTACTTGCTCTGGCGACCAACTGAGGACAGTATTAATTAGCCCGCGCTTGGCCTGCCCACCGATGTTGCCCGTGGCAACAAGCAAATGCACATAGATCAGCTCGCCCGCCAGTTGGTAGACCGCTGCGGGAGCACCACTAAGCTGGTCGCGGAACTTGTCGAGAAAGCCGCGGTCGCCCGTATCGGGGGTTTCGACAAAGCGGTGGTACAGATCCTCAATGTTGACCTGCGTCCATATAGCCTGACCGGGCGTGAAGATCGAGTCGTTGCTACGAAGCGCAGTCTCGACAAAGCTGGCAGCGGCATCGTAGATTGGCTGGGAAGCGGGCAGGTTCACGCGGGCCATGGTGTTCTCCGTTGTTGTTGATTGAAGTTAATACTAGCCGATCTATGAAACCTTCATAGTTGTGTTTCTTCGCCCTGTTCCGCATCATCGTTCTGTGCGGCTTCAAGTAAACCTTGCCAATACACAGGGAGGACTGGTGTTCGGAAATGCCGACTAGCGATTAGTCCGAGAATTGGGAGGCCATGGACGATGCATGACAGCGTCTCAGTGACATCTCTTTGCTCACGCACTCGAACTATCCAATCTCGCATCTGCTCAAGCGTTTCCGGCAACTGAATGGTTGAAAGTGTAGAACCGCTTTCCCGCCCTGCATTCGTTTGATACAAATAATTGTCGGTTGTAGTATCTGGATACCATATTTGCAGATCGGTGTGGGGAAAGATGTTTAGCACGGACTGCCGAAATTCATCGTACGAATCAATTCTTAATACCGCATGCCATTCAGCGAGCATCGGCAACAGGGTTGACAACTCCATCAGCTTCTGCTTCGGCAGGCCTTCTCCAATTGACATCGAGACCAGATCTTCATAAGAATCGGTTGATATCGGAAAATGTCGGCCTATTTGGTAAGCGAAGACCACTCGGCTGCTTAAAGCTTCAATCCAATCTAACGCTTCTTTGCGATATTCACTTGATACTAAGGCCAACAAACCAATCGCAATATCAATTGCATGCCCATCGAAGCAAGGGTTCAAAGCAGCAGGATTGTTAACGGTTAGGGCAATGAGCGTTTGAGCTACACCCCTTGCCGCTGCTGCAGCTTGGGCACGTTGCTCCTCTTCCTGCGCATGTTCAAAATGCATCAGGAGAGCCATAACCTCTATGCCATAGATCCCAATGAGTTCGAATGTGCGTAAGGGGTATTCGATGTCGTCAAGACCATGACCAAACAGGCCATCACGAACGTGGCAGTAAGGGTGCATCTTGATAGCATATGCTTGAAGGACACTTCTATATCCCCAAAAGAGGCGCATGTATTCCTCGAGTGTTGTTTTGCAATCGAGAACGTCCTTCTGCCGCATCCAATCCCATGCTCGTAGTACTACTCTTTCGGCGCAGAGCAAAGCTGGACGTAAGTTATTAGCCTCTTTGCACCAATGAAACACAATATGCAGGCTCAAGTTCAGCAAACGGAGCGCGTGCTGCCGTTTGCGCTTTGCACTTGCTGTTTTATCACTCGGTAAATTACGCTCAAAGAGCATCTCTTCTGTTAAAGCATAGAAGTGACGAGGCTCGTCCTCATTTTGTTCAATTAGTGCGATTGTTTTGCGCATCTGTTTTTGCGCCGACTCTGGAAAGAGGTACTCGTCAAGGAAGTGTTTTTCAATAAGGGCAGCAAGTTGATCACCTCCCCAAAACTCAAAACTTATCTCGCCATATTTTGTATCAGCACCGCTATGGCGATCAACATAGCTAACCCAATCAGGATAAACATCCTGCTTAATGTCTCCGCCAGTCGCCAATACTATCTTCTTTGGTAGTGCCTCATGTTCGGGCTGAACAAACATGCGTAAGTAGGAATCCAAAATTTCGGTTAGGGACTGGCGGACGGCTTGCTTGCCAGAGTCCCACATATCACGATTGATGTCACCTTGCTTGACTGTTATCAGAAATAATTTTCGCCTGTTGTCAGTTGGATCAATACCAACAGCTGGTATATCAACACCAAACTGCCGCACGCCAATGGCGGGTCTGTTGATCGGCTCAAGACCCATTGCCAACAGTAGATCAGGCAGCAAAGCGTCAAGCTCGCCCGACTCCTTGAGCATGCTTAAATATTCCCGTATAATAAGACGTATAATGTTAATCGTCCTGGTCTTGTGAACCGTCCTCGCCCGGCTCGTCTTCGTCCTGATCTTCCAACCCAGCGGATTGCCAAACAAGGCGCTGGTAGGCTTGCCCAACTGGATCGACCAATTCGCCGCGTGGCAGCTCCACGGAGTGTTCAAACGCATGTAGAGGCGTAGGTTCCGAGAACGTCCCGTCGCGCTCGAAGAAGAAGGAGCGGCCATACTTGAGTGGCGCACGATGTACCAAGCTAAGAAACACTGAATGTTCTTCGACCTGTTCCATCATGGCTGCTTGTTGTTTTTGCCTGGCGAGCCGCACAAGGTACATGTGCTGCGACGACGGCTGTAATTCCTTTAGCGGTGGAAGCGCTCTTCTTGCTTCCTGGCGGGCGTTGGCACAATCAAGCGCTGCTTCAGCAACACTCTTTTCGACGCCACTCGCGTCAGCAGCCTTTACTCGCCCGCTAAGATAGCTCCCAGCGCCCCCAGGATAGTTGTACAGCACATGATTGCATAGCAGGTCAGTGGCAAACTGCTGGAGTTTGGTAGTACACGGCTCGCGTTGGACGGTTGAAAGCACAAGCGCAGCTAACTGCGGGCCAAACATAGTATGCCCTAGAACTCGCATAACGACGTACACCACATGCTGCTCATGCAATCCATCAAGGACTGGCTTACTCAATCTGAAAGGTGCTGCTCGCTCTTCCGGGTCAACAGTGATTCTATCCTCGATGATATCCCGCGCTGCTCGATGAAGACGGCGCTCGTTGGAAGCGAACCAGCGTGTAATTACCCTTTCAAGAACGTCGTGATGACTCTCGTACAATTTATGAAATGTCATCTCCAGCATCTTTGTGATCTTAAACTCGGCACCGCGTCCGCGGTAAGGGCGATTGATAATGACCGCCTCGATGAACACCAGCACGTCTTCTAGGCTGGTGGACATGAGGTCATAGGCACAGTGGTCGAGGTGGTTGAAGGTGCCCTTGTTTTCAGAAGGTACCCCTGCCAAGCTCAACAGTGTATCCTTAACCCACGCTTTATTCTCAGTTTGATCCGAGTGCCGCACCAGTACCCAAGCCACAGCATGTTTTACCTCTAGATCTGAAAGCTCAGCTAGCTCCACAATAGCTGATGAGGCGGACGGAGCATATGACAGTAAGTCGCCGTAAGCTTGGGCTAAGGCTATATTATCGGAACTATCAGCCGTACGACGCATTTCATCGAGCCGCATCAGAGTGACTGCCAGCAAGTTAGCTGTGTCTCCCCCAGCGTACGGTAGTCTTCCTAAGGTCAACACTCCAACCCCACGAAGCTTGACCACTGGCGAACTTGTTAGCTCCAGGGCTCGCCGATGCGCCTCTTGTATGTTTAATTTGCCTAAACCGGATAAGGCATTTACCGCCAACTCGATAGATCTACTTTCGGAGTTAGCAGTGAGAGATTGATACAACGCGTCAGCATTGTCATACGATTTTGCAGCATACTCCTCTACCGCGCCGTATATCAGGCCTCCCACCATATCATATCTTTGGCGGACGCTTTGATTATGACATCACTGGCGAGTGCAAAATGATCTGCATCAATAATTAGCATGGGGAACGCCTTACAAAAAGGCGGGTAAAGATCCCAGAAAGCCCCCCGTTCACCATCATCCACTAGAGCCATGTGAGCAAATTCCGCCATTCGTCCAACAACATCTCTTTGATCATCCATGGCAAGCAAAATCAGAACAGCGGCGCCGAACTCGCGACGAGCCCCAAATTTGAAGCCGTGGCGTTCGATATTGTTGAAGGACGTCGCAAAGGCCTCTACATCTTCCCATACTAAGCCGAGCTTGTCTGCGGCATGGCGAGCCGCATAAGCTTGGAGCAAGTTTTCGTCGGTGAAAACGACGCTGTTGTCGTTCACTGCGAGAAGCCCGCTGTTTAGTGCTGGCTGGAGATCAACACTTTCCAATGAAGATAGAGGGATTATCGGATCGCCCCTCTCAAAAGCAACTTCTGCAGCGCACCGGAGAATGCTATGCGCTTGCGGATTGCTTCGCTCAACATTCGGTCGAGTAGTGTAAGGCGTCATGCGTCTTTGTACGCTATGCTATGCTACAAACCGCATATATTGTAACACCTACCGCAAGGCAATGCCGGGCCACGAAGGCTAAGCGCGCAACGACACGGGCATGGTATCATAGTAAGTGTGGTGTCCGGAAAGGAGCATACGACATGTCAACCAACACGCTTGAGGAACGGGTGGCGCTGCTCGAGCAGGAAGTTTTGCAGCTAAAGGGACGCATGCCCAAGACGACAAACGCTTCATGGTGGGAGCAGATCAGCGGCGTATTCGCCGACACGCCCGCCTTTGACGAAGCAGTTGCCTTGGGACGACAGTACCGCGAGGCGCAACGTCCGGCTGCCAATGAGGATGCTGATGTATCTGCTTGATACAGATCATCTGAGCGTGCTAGAGCGCCGCAGTGCTGAATACGGGCGTCTGCAACGGCGACTGCAAGCCGTTCCTCCGGAGCAAGTCGCCGCAACGTGGTGAGTTACGAGGAGCAAACCCGCGGCTGGCTGAGTTTCATGGCAAAGGCCCGGTCGCTGGAAGAGCAAGTTACAGCCTATGGCTACTTGCAACAGCACCTTCAAATCTTTTGTGTTGTCCCCCTGTTCGCCTTTGACTCCGCCGCGGCCACAATCGTTCGGCAGCTCCAGCAGCAACGCATCCGTATTGGGACTATGGATCTCAAGATAGCCAGTATTGCGCTAGCTCAGGATGCCACCCTCTTGTCGCGCAACGTCACGGATTTTCAGAAGGTGCCGGGACTTCGCATTGAAGATTGGACAGCGTGAGTGTGCCTGGACCTCGCTGCTAGCAGAAGAATTGTCACTTTCCCTTTTTGTCTTCTTTGTCAGGTGTAAGCAGATCAACGACACGCGTTGCCTCAGAACGTGGCGCAAGGTACAGAGCACATACCTTGCTCACTTCATCAAGTTGCGCACCCTCCTGAGCACACCATGCCTCTGCCGCCTGATTGGCGTGGTGTTCAATTGTCTTCGGTTTTACCGCCACTTTAGCTTCTTGCTCACCGCATGCGATCATGTCAAGCGCATCTATTGTCCATGCCGGCAACTGTTCAGCTTTGCTACGACATTGTTCTAATACTGAGGTATGATTCAATCCGGGGCTTGCATCAAGATTACCTACTTCGCTCAAGAACTGACCATCACGCACTATTTGCTCAACATCAATATCCTGATCCAGAAAAACTTCGGCCTCTTGGTCATTTGACATGACTGCCGAACCTAAAATGCGCTTTGATTTATCATGTCTTTGTTCTATTCGCTTAAATTCTTTGCATATATTGTTATGTGTCCGCGATGTGGAAGCATTTTCTTTGGTTATAGAAGGTGTGAGTGTGTAAACCGAGATAGTTCGATCCTTGTCAGCGGTCATTCGTAGGATCCGACCTACACGCTGGAACAATATATCCGCGGTTTTCGGCGGATCATAGTTTACAAGCACATGCGCGTCCTGAAGGTTTACTCCAATCCCATCGGCATCAGTACATATAAGGATGTCATAAGAGCGAGCAGTTTTGTGACCATGAGACAGTGGCGAAAAATCCCTGAGAAGTACCGATCGTTCGACACTTTTTTTTAGTTGTGGATTCAGCTTTCCTTCTTCTACTGTACAGCCCACTTTGAGGGTTTTTCCAAAAAATTTTGCTAAACGGTTGACTAAATACAGCGCAGTGAGATAGCGATTTACAAAGATGATAACTTTACCTTTTAAATTAATGCATTGCTCGGTAATAATGCTTTGGAGGTGTATATATTTATTGTCTTCAACATTATCAATCGCCTTCAGTCTTGATAAAAGCGTCGTTAATGCGTTTCTTCGTTGCTCTTTTCTTAAGCGCATCAAGACATTGTGTGGTTTTTGCTGGTCATCTGACATGTTATCATTGTGAATGGAAGCTCTAGCATTGTCTATGTTGTCATCAAAGGGTAGTTCCTGCTGCTCTGAGTCTTCTACATTGTCACGCTTGCCAGGAGTGGCGATATTCTGTTTTATGCTATATAACAGCGCCTGTGGTGAGCTAAGCCAGCTTCCAAGTGAAACGTTGTAGATTGTATCCGAAGCGCCCGTTTTTGGTGTTGTATCATCATCGCTATAATATGAATGTGTGGTTTTGCCTACTTGATCAAAATGATGAGCATCAAATAGTTTAAGAAGTTCATGTTGCAAAAAGAGTTGATAGTAAGCTTTATACAGCCTGATGCTTTTTGGTAAATACTTTTGCCCATCAGGAAATTGAATAAATGTTCGGTCACCTTCTACATCGCCGCGGTCTCGCGCCATTCTTAACACATGAGGTAGACCCAGTACTGATATGACTGGAAGTTGTGCAAAGTCATCTGTACTTTGTACACTCCATGGTGCCGTGTGATCCAAGAGGTTTTTGTGCGGCCAAGGTAGCAAACGCAATAAGCTATTGAGGTTGTGATACGACGTTCCGTAAGCGGTCGCCGTTAGCAAAGCTATTTTTGCTCCTGCTTCAACGGCAGGAAGCAATCGCTGGTAAACCAAGCTTCCACCGTCTTTTGATTCTTCGCGTAGCTGTTTATTACGAAGAAAGTGCGCTTCATCTATCACAATAAGCGTTTCCATATCGGCATGTTGCAGAAGTTCTTCGATCTGAGCCGGCTGGTCAAGCAGTTTATCCGATGCCTTACGGAATAAGATGTTGATGTTGAATGCGGTGAAGTTGATATCGCGGCCCTTGCATTCGCGGTTCCAATCGACCATCACGCCGCGAGGTCGAAAGAGAATTGTTCGCTTTGTCTTGCCATTACGTTGCAGCCGCATTGCCACTTCGGCTCCAATAACTGTTTTTCCTAAACCAGTCGCGGCAACGATGAAGCTGCCGCTATGCTGTTCAATCTGTTGCAATGCGCGAGAAATAATGCCCTTTTGGTAGTAGGTCGGTAGGTATGCGCCCTGACGAACGTCGTAGTTTGGCACGTTGTCGAGCGAAAGTAACGTTTTGAGATATACCTCGAACGGTGTTGCTAGCTTGAGCCAATTCTCAAGAATGTCTATCAGATCAGGAAACAGGTCGCGGGCGTCCTGAGCAACACTGTCGTACCATGCTGTGAAATCAGCGATTTCGTTGATATTACGACTTGCTTTTACCTGTTCGGCGGAAGAACATAGCCCAGTAAATGTGTAGTTTGCCGAACCTTGCCACATGGCAACAGCATCGGAGATATAAAACTTACAATGGAAGGGCGCTTGCATCTCGCGCGCTTCTTGGATGATGCATGTGCGTTGCTTCAAACGCTGAACAATTTCGAAAACAGTATCCCAAAGGTCAGTCGTACAACCATTGAGGTCGGCAATGATTTCGTCAACAATCGCGGCCTGAGCTTCGTGGCCCTGCTCTTTGCGGACCAGAATGTGGATGATTACCTGCTGCCCAATGTAGGGCTTGCCAACTTTGTAGCCAGATGGTGTGAAGAAGGCACTCGCTATGCGAAGGATTGACTGTGCTTCGGGGAAGTATGCCTCTGCGAACGCTTTGCCCAAGCCAGGGCCAACACCGTAGCATGGCTTGCCATCGTCGCCAGGTTGGATGATTGATTGGAGTTTCGAAGGTTTTGTCACGCCTGCTCTCGCTCCCCCGCCGCCACCTCACCATTGAGCTTGAGCAGCCGCGCAAGGATTTCGCGCCGGGCCGCATCGCTGACCGTGAAGCGGGTTTGGCCGCGCTCGTTTTGGTGGAAGCCGTGGCCGGGGTCGAGATCGCTCCAGCCGTAACAGTGGAGAATTGCACTGTCGAGTTGGGCGTGCAGCGCCCGCAGCTGCGCGATGTCGTCGCCCGTTTCGGTGGGGTTGTGGAAGCGGTTGTAGGTTCTGGTCAGCCCTTCCCCCCGCGCCAGCATGACCTGCCGCCGGTGTTCATGGTACTCGCCGCCGATCTGCGCTGCCCGCGCCTTTGCCGCCGCGCTTGGCGATTGCGGGAAGGGGAAGGTATCGAAGCAATCGGAGGGTGTGTAGCGAATATCGGTTCGCATGGTTGAAGCGTTGCGCCGCACCCACATCTCGTGAATGCTCGATTGCAATAGCGCAAAGTGGTAGTCGTCATCGAAGGCGAAGACCCCAACCGCATGAGAACAGATGATATTGGTAGGAGCAAAGGTAAACATGTGCATTTCGCTAGTTAGTGCCTTAACAAGCATCCTGTTAAACGGTCGGATTGCGATTTGCATATCAACGGCAGCCCGTGCGAAGCGCCACCAGAAATCCCGAAGCTTGCGATAGTCAGAAGAGCTAGGCGGCAACTTCATACGCTCTGGCTTTACTCGTTCTTCAACTATTCTAAGAAGTTCAGGATACTCCTGTGCTCGCTCTAGCTTCCAATCACGAAAATAAATGACCATTCTACTAGGTTTCTGTGAAACATCACTGTTTATGTCGTCTCCATTTAGTAATGGAAATAAGCATTCACTGTTTTTGGGGTAATTAGTTATCAAGATATTAGCTTCACTATGTTCGATTGCGAAGCCAATACCTCTCAAGTAGTACCCAATGAATGCTCTGCCCCGATTAGAATGCAAGGTAAGTGCTTTTTGTTCCACTTCATCATCTAGCCTAGATGATATTTGCATTACAACCCGCTTATCAAGAACAATATCACCTTTCCAAGCTCCCTTCTTCCAACAAACAAGATTAACTTCAACACTCGCATCACCACTCCACTTCACGAATCGACGGGCATAGTGCAACGTGCCACCGTGCTGCACAATTTGGCCCAAACCTGCTTCCCGCGTATCGCCTTGCCCAATCGTATTGGTTGCCACCATACCCGCCATCCCGCCTGAACGAAGGATAGCAAACACCCGGCGAAAGAAGGCTGCGCACAGGTCTGCCGTTCCCTTGAATGGATCGTATGCGTAATCAAGGTAAGAACGATATTTGTTGCCAGCAGTAGTGCTAATCTTCAACCCACCAACAAACGGCGGGTTCCCCAGCACCACATCGAAGCCAGAAGAATCAACCACAAAGGCACCAAGATCACCAAGATGTTCTGCTCCGGCCTTTGTGTCCTTTGTGCCTTTGTGGTGAAACACATCCGGGAACTCCTGCTCCCAGTGAAAGAAGGCGCGCTCAGTCGCCATGCCAATCGCAGCGCCGGTCACGTCGGCGCGCACGGTGTCCACGTCGTCGAGCATGGCGCTGGTCGGCACAGAACCATCGGAAACGAGCGGGGTGAAGAAGGCGGCAGTGTACAGGTGGTTGGCAAGCTGCACCCGCCACCACGGCGTGCTGGGTGCGCGTTGGCGCTCGAAGGCGGCGCGCTTGCGGCGCACCTGCTCCGGCGTGTCTCGGGCAGTGCCAGCGTGTAGTCTTCGGTCGGCGTTTCGACCACATGCCCCATGAACGGC
This sequence comes from Candidatus Altimarinota bacterium, assembly GCA_012031775.1. Classification (GTDB taxonomy): domain Bacteria; phylum Chloroflexota; class Chloroflexia; order Chloroflexales; family Chloroflexaceae; genus JAAUTF01. The sequence continues at coordinate 20,378 of JAAUTF010000016.1, forward strand.
AATGCCCGTTGGCCTTCGCGCTCCTGCTTGTTGCGCTTCTTCAGCGCCCGCGCTACCGCCTTGTCGTCGCCGGGGGCCGAATCGTAGGCCGCGTCGGGGATGCCCTCGCGTACCTGCTCGTTACGCAGCACACCCACCAACGAGTCGCCATGGCGAATGCGGTGGTCGAGGAAGCCAAGCGGCTTGCCCTGGCTTTGGCCCTCGATCCATAGCGCCACCTTGCACAGGTCAACCGCCAGCTCGTTGCGGTCAACCCCATACACGCAGTGGGCAATCGCTTCGCGGGTTGCGGCGCG
>JAAUTF010000017.1 GCA_012031775.1 Candidatus Altimarinota bacterium
CGCCAGCGACCTCGACCCAACGACGCGCGCGCAACTCGACCGCGGCGCACGCCTGCAGGAGCTGCTTAAACAGGCGCAGTACCGCCCGCTGCCGGTGGAAGATCAGGTAGCGGTACTCTACGCCGCCAACGCCGGTGCCCTGGAAGATGTGCCGGTGCGCCGTGTGGTCGATTGGAAGACCGATTATCTACAGTTTCTCCATACTGTGCATCCCGAGGTGCTCAAGAGCATCTACGACAATCGGCTCGATCGCAAATTTCCCTCGCCGGATGTTAAAGCTGCACTCGACGCCACACTAAAGGAATTTAAGCAGACGAGTAACTATACTTAATACGACGGATACGAACTCCGGTTACGTAAGGGCGCAGCACACTGCGCCCCAACGACCACAGCGCAGTATGCTGCGCCCCAATAGAGACATGGAGTGATTCTATGGCGAGTAGTCGCGAGATCAAACGCCGCATTCGCTCGGTAAAAAACGTCGCGCAGATCACGCGGGCTATGGAGATGGTCTCGGCATCGAAGATGCGCCGCGCGCAGCGTAATGTGCTCGCTACCCGCCCCTATGCCGATCGACTGCTCGATTTGATGAGCCACCTGAACGCGCGTATGGTTGGCGTGCGCAAAGGAAGCCTGCTTGAGAGCCGCCCGAATGTGAAGAAGGTTGCGCTGATCGTTGTCACACCCGACCGCGGCCTCTGCGGCAGCTTGGTGACGAACGTGCTGCGGCGCGCTGGCAGTTTCATTCTGGATCAGCAGCGCCAGGGCCGCGAGGTTGAGGTCTTCACCTTTGGCAAGAAGGGTAAGGATTTTATAACGCGCACCGGCCAGACGCTGGTGGGCGAGGCGAGCAAACTCGGCGACTCACCGAAGTTCACCGATATTCTTGGTGTGGCGGTCGGAGCGGTTTCGGGATACCAGAGCGGTACCTACGACGAAGTACATATCATCTACAGTGAATTTATCAATACACTTGTGCAGCGCCCGTCGGTGAAGCAGCTCGCGCCGATTCAGTTGCCAGTGGAAGAGACCAGTGGGCCGCGCGTAGACTACACCTACGAGCCAGGCCAGGCCGATGTATTAGAGGAATTACTCCCTCGTTATGTCGAAGCGCTGATCTACCAGGCAGTGCTCGAAGCATCGCCAGCGAGCATAGCGCGCGTATGGTAGCCATGCGCAACGCCAGCAAGAATGCCAAAGACTTGGTGCGCGATTTAACCCTCACGTTCAACCGCGCCCGCCAGGCCAACATTACCAAGGAAGTGAGCGAGATCGCCTCCGGCGCAGCAGCGCTAACGGGGTGAGGTTATAGGTTACAGGTTACAAGTTACAGTGCTCGATGCTCTGACCTAGTACCTGTAACATCCAAATGGAGAACTACAATGGCAGGAGCAACTGGTGAAGTTGCCGAAATTATCGGCGTGGTCATCACCGCCAAGTTTCCGCCTGATCAGGTGCCGGAGATCTTTAACGCGATCGAGATCCCGATTGAAGATGGCAAGCGGCTGGTCTGCGAAGTACAGCAGCAGCTTGGTGACGGCATCGTGAAGGCGGTAGCCATGGGCACGACAGACGGGCTGCGGCGCGGCATTCCCGCCGTAGACACGGGGCGCGCGATCGCTGTGCCGGTTGGCCCGGCGACGCTCGGGCGCGTGTTTAATGTACTCGGCGACCCAATCGATGGCGAGGGTGTGATCGCCGCTGGCATTGAGCGCCGGCCTATCCACAATGCGCCGCCCTCGTTTGAAGAGCAGAATACGCAGGCGCAGATCTTTGAGACTGGGATCAAGGTGGTTGATCTGATCGCGCCATTTACCCGCGGCGGCAAGACGGCGATCTTCGGCGGTGCCGGTGTAGGCAAGACGGTGGTGATCCAGGAGCTAATCGCCAATATCGCCAAAGAGCAGTCTGGCTACTCGGTCTTTGCCGGTGTGGGCGAGCGCTCACGCGAGGGCAACGACCTTATCGCTGAGATGAAGGACTCGCGCATCGACGAGAGCACAACGGTGTTCGACAAGACCGTGATGGTTTTCGGCCAGATGAACGAGCCGCCGGGCGCGCGTCTGCGGGTTGGCCTCACCGCACTGACGATGGCCGAGTACTTCCGCGACGAAGGTCGCGACGTGCTGCTCTTTGTCGACAACATCTTTCGTTTCGTACAGGCCGGCTCCGAGGTGTCTTCGCTGCTCGGGCGTATGCCCTCGCAGGTGGGCTATCAGCCGACACTTGGCACCGAGATGGGCGAGCTACAGGAGCGCATTACCTCGACCAAGAGCGGCTCGATCACCTCGATGCAGGCGGTGTATGTGCCCGCCGACGACTACACCGACCCGGCTCCGGCCACAGTGTTCGCCCACCTCGATGCGACGATCACGCTGGAGCGCAGCATCGCCGATAAAGGTATCTACCCAGCGGTAGATCCGCTCAGCTCCACAAGCCGCATCCTCGACCCGAACATCGTCGGCGAGGAGCACTACCGCGTAGCATCCGAAGTGAAGCGCGTGCTGCAGCGCTATAAAGACTTGCAGGACATCATCGCCATCCTCGGGCTTGAGGAACTAAGCGACGAAGACAAGCTGACGGTGCAACGCGCACGTAAGATCGAGCGCTTCTTCTCGCAGCCCTTCACTGTCGCCCAGCAGTTCACTGGCCGCCCTGGCAAGTACGTGCCGATCGGCGATACTGTCAAGAGCTTCGCGCGCGTCCTGGCTGGCGAGGTCGATCACATCCCCGAGCAGTTCTTCCTGCTACAGGGCACGCTTGACGAAGTGATAAGTGAGTACGAGGCGTCGCAGAAGAAGTAGGGCTATTCGCTTGACGATTGTGCAGTGCACAATCGTCAAGCGAATAGCCTGTTAACGCAAGGTATACTCATGCCAATGCAACTAGAAATCGTCACCGCCGAGCGCGTGGTGCTCTCGGAGGAGGTCGACGCGCTTTATGCGCCGACAAAGGCGGGGCGCGTTGGTATTTTGCCGCGCCACTCGGCGCTCTTGACCATTCTCGATGTCGGCGAGATGGATATTGTGAAAGGTAATGAGCGCACGCCATACGCTATTGCCGGCGGCTTTATGGAAGTGCTTAATAACCGCGTGACGATCCTGGCCGACTCGGTAGAGCGCGCCGATGAGATCGACGAAACGCGTGCCGAACGCGCCCGTGCGGCTGCCGAAGAGGCACTGCGCAACCGCGAGAGCAATATCGATTTGGCCCAGGCCGAAGGCGAGTTACGCCGTGCTATGAACCGCCTACGCATCTCGCAGATAAAGAACATTCGCCGTTCCTAGCGGCAGGCCAGAAGTGACAATCCCGTTGCGGCGCGGCGGTGCGGCTCTGTCGCATCGCCGCGCCGCAACATGCTTTATAATTGCCGCGAACGAATCAAGGGAAGAGGCGACCCTTTTCCTCAGTGGAATGATTGCGCAGCGCGCACCATGGCAGTCGTTTGTGCTCTCACCGCACCAGCGCTGAAGTGAAGTATGGCACGCAAAATCGGCATCGACCTGGGCACCGCAAATGTGCTCGTCTATGTTAAAGGAAAAGGCATTGTGCTCTCCGAACCCTCTGTGGTCGCACTCTCGACGCGCGATGGTCGTGTAAAGGCGATCGGCTCCGAGGCATTGGCCATGCTGGGCCGTGAGCCTGAGAGCATCGAGGTGGTGCGCCCGATGCGCAATGGCGTGATCGCCGATTATGTTGTCACCGAGGCAATGCTGCAGTATTTTATCGGCAAGGCCGGCGGGCGTTTTCGCGTCAGCAAGCCCGAAGTGATGATCTGCATCCCGGCAGGGGTGACAAGTGTGGAGATGCGCGCCGTGCGCGACGCCGCGCTTGAAGCCGGTGCGCGCCGCGCCTGGCTCATCCGCGAGCCGCTCGCCGCCGCCATCGGCGCAAATATCCCCGTCGCACAGCCGTCTGGCAATTTGATTATCGACATCGGCGGCGGTACGACGGAAGTGGCGGTGATCTCGCTCAACGATATCGTCGTCAGCACCTCGGTGCGGGTCGGCGGCAATAAGTTCGACGAGGCGATTGCCGCCTATGTTAAGCGCAAATATAATGTGCTGATCGGCGAGCGCACCGCCGAAAGCATCAAGATCGAGATCGGATCGGCGCTGCCGCTTGAGCGCCCACTGACCACACAAGTGCGCGGGCGCGATCAGGTGGCTGGCTTGCCGCGCACGATCGAGATCGACTCGAACGAAGTCACCGAGGCGATTCAAGAACCCTTGGAAGCGATCGTGAACGCGGTGCGCGCTGTGCTCGTCGAGACACCGCCCGAACTCTCGTCTGACATCATCGACAAGGGCATGGTGATGACGGGTGGCGGCGCGATGCTGCGGCGTATCAATGAACTGCTTACCGAAGTCACGGGCGTGCCCTGTTACGTCGCCGATCAACCAGCCTCTTGTGTGGCGATCGGCACTGGTCTCGCGCTCGAAAACCTCGATATTCTTAGAGATAGCCTGAGCGGCGACGAGCTAAACTAAAGAGGGGGCGGGCAACTGGCCCGCAGCCCCCGTAAGGGCGCAGCATGCTGCGCCCCTCTTGAACTATCTGGGATGAAACAGAAACTTAACCCGCCCGCCACCGGCCTTGTGCTCGAGATCGGCAGCGGCGATAACCCGAACCCGCGCTCGAACGTACTTGTCGACCGCTTCCTCGGCTCAGATAACCGCGAGCGCGGCGGCGATCTTGTCGTCGACCGGCCCTTTGTTGTAGCCGATGCCCATCAGTTGCCGTTTAAGGCCGATGCCTTCAGCTACACCATCTGCTCCCATATTTTAGAGCATATGGACGACCCACAGCTCTTCGCCAGCGAACTTAAGCGCGTCAGTCGGGCCGGCTACATCCAGAGCCCGTCCGAGATCGCCGAGCGTTTGTTCCACTGGTCGTTTCACCGCTGGTATGTGAACCTGGTCGGCGATACACTGATTCTGCACCCTAAAGAGCCTGCTGAGCCCTTCGGTGATCTCTTCGATTACCTCTACGAGTATAATCCGGCCTACTACTTCTTCCAGCGCAGTATGCCCGATCTGTTCTGGATCGAACGCGAGTGGCACGGCGCGGATCTTAAAGTGGAGGTACACGCAACCTCACCACTGCCTTTGAGCGATCCTGCGGCTCTGCGCGCGCTGAGTGCGCCGCGCTTTAACTTGGCACAGCTGCTTGGGCTTTTTGTATTCGCGCTTTTCGGGCGCAGCTTTGGCCTTCGTGTACGCAAACGCTTGCGCGGGCTGTTTGGACGGAGTTACGTATAGCAAGAGAAGTAAGAATTCAGGAGTCAGCATTCAGAAGTCAACGATCATAGGCTTGTACTTGGTCGACCTCGATAGGTCATGCTTCGCTGCGCTCAGCATCTCGGTCGAGATCCTTCACTTCTACATCGCCAACCCTTGAAATAACACTTCTGAATGCTGACTCCTGACTCCTCGCTGCTATTCTCCCTCTAAGATCTCTGAAACAAGCGGTTCTGCAGCTGCAAAGGATGCGTTTCATCAAGCTGAGTTAGCAGGTCGTGGCGAATCTGTGCCATCTCGACGAGATGAGCACGTTCGTGGCTGATCACCCAATTGCCCTGATGAGTTAGCGGGATGGTGCCAAAAACCTCGTGATGGCCGGTACGGTGCCAGGCCGCCGCCGTCAATCCGCGCAGTAGGCCGAGCGTCTGCTGGCGCGTGTTCTGGAAGATCTCCATCATCTCGCCGATTGGCATATGCTGATAGACCGTCGCCTTCGCCAGTGTCGGCGGGTGGGCCGAAGGCAGGCGCGGCTGCTCGGTTTCGAGAATAAGCCAGGCACGCTCGCGAAAGACCGCGTCCATATCTGCGAGATGGCCAACGAGTTCTTTGAGCGAGTAGCCCCGGGTCGGTCGGCGCGAGAGGCAATCCTCGCTAAGGCCATCAACAAGGGCGTGAAGAGTCGCCGAGGTGTGCTCTAGCTTTTTTACAATGCTTTGTGGCCCGAGTGCGCCCATTGCCTCGGCTGCGCGGAAGCTCAAGAATCCCTCGTGGACGGTATTACAAACTGGGCAGAAGGGCGGTGGCGCGCCTTCCATCATCTCGCCGCAGGTGCCGCAGACGTAGAGATCGCCGAGCTCATCGGCGTTAAGATCGCGACCCGCATCGAGTGCTCGCGCGGCGCGCGTCATCAGGCTACGCGAGATCGTGCTTGTCCCAGTCACCGGGCCGGTGGCCACTGTGGCGGGTTCCAAGCCGGCCAGCGCCCGTTCGATATTCTGCGCGGTAGGGCCTACCTCGCCAAGTGAGCGAAACGCCACCTCGGATTTGATCCGCTTTACATTGCTCGACGCTTCAAGCAGGCGGGCGATGTTGAAGCGCCGCTCACGACGCGCCTGCTGCGCCCAGACGTGGTAGGCAGTATAACCAAGGCTGGTGCTGCATAACATACGGCGCATCTCGAGATCCAGATCGCTCACACTCCTCCTCCTTCTTTAGGATGTTCAACTAGTTCGACCAGGACACCCTGACCGCCAGCCTTCGGATGCACAAAGGCAACCAACGTATTATGAATGCCGGGTCGCGCTTCTTTGTCGATCAACGGCACGCCGCGTGCCATTAATTCGGCGAGCGCAGTCGCGATATGTTCGACGCGATAGGCAATATGGTGCAGACCAGGGCCTTTTTCGCGCAGGAAGCGGGCAAAACTTGCCTCCTCGGAGGTGGGAGCGATCAGCTCAAGCAGAATGCCATTCAAACGCGCTACCCCGATAGCCGCGTGGCGCTCGGGCAGCGCGATGCGCTCCCACTCGGTGAGCGCAAAGGCCGCACTGTAAAAAGCTATCGCCGCCTCGACATCGCTCACCACAAAACCAATATGATCGATTTGCGAGAACATCTTGAGCCTCACAAGGTTTCAAAGCCTGTTGCCAGGCGTTTAACACGTACTTCAGAGCGACAAACTTGGCTACCTGGCGATTATACCATCGAGCACCGGTATTCCGTACGACCGACTCTGCCTTTTGCTTAGCGTTGACAGCCGCCGCCAAGAGGTTACAATAAAGACACGCAACGACAAACGCCTGTGCAGCCTCGATCGGTGCGGGCGGAGATTTTTAGTATGGCGCTATCGCTCGACCAATCGATCGCGACTCTAGCCGTTCTCAGCGAAGCCACCCGCATGTTGCACGAAGCGCGCCCCTTTGGGGCGCGCATCCACGATCTTTTTAATTTACTACATCGTACGTTTGCCTATCACGATGCGCGTCTCACTTGCTGGATCGGCTCGGCACGCCCTGGCGCAACCCGTCAGCAGTTCTATTCCGCCGATGGCTGGCCCTACTCGTGGGACGACACCTTGATGCGCCAGGTTGCGCGCCAAGACCAGATCGCGTTCCATCAACTGATGGCGAATGGGCGCGCAACCGGTACTGGCCAGCTGCCGGCGGTGCCGATTGTCTACCTTGGGGTGCCGATTTTTTGGGGCGGGCGTCTCTGGGGCATGCTCGAATTGCGCGCAAGCCAGGGCACCCTCTTTGCCGACGAGTTATACGGCCTGATGGCGGCGCTGGCCCCGCAGCTCGCAGCCGCGATTATGGCTGAGTCGAAGCAGCAATGGCCTGCCGATTCGGAGTCTACGGCATTGGCGGCGGTTCAGCAGCAACTCGCCCTATTCGACGACGACCTCCAGAACACGCTGGCGCTGCCGCATGTGCTGAGCTTACTCCTGCGCCGCGCGATCGAGCTGAGCGGTGCCGAGTCTGGCGCAGTCAGCCTCATCGATCACGAGCGCGGTGAGCTCATCTTGCAAGTATCCGAGGGTTACCCGCCCGAGTTGAGCAGCCTCGATCTGCAGCACGGTCAGCGCCAGCGCTGGAGCTGGGAGATCGGCCTTTCGGGTCAGGCGGCGCGGAGCGGGCGTGCCCTGCTGGTGCGCGATGTTACCCAAGAGCCGTCTCTCCGCCTGACGAACTCTAGTGTGCGCGCCGAACTTGCCGCGCCGATCATCGTCGACGGCCAGGCACTCGCCATTATCACCCTCGACAGCCCTCGCTCGGCGGCGTTTGGCGACGACGAATTGAGTTTTATCCAGGCACTTTGCCAGCGCTCTGCACGCCCTTTACAGCGGGCGATGCACTATCAAGAGATGCTGGAGACAAGCACGCACCTCAGCCAGGTCTTTGGCAGTTTGCCCACTGGCCTGGCGTTAATGGACACCGGCAGCCGCATTGTGCGCAGTAACCCGGCCTGGGCCAGCCTCTGGGGGCTCGACCCTGAAGAGCTGCAACGCACCTTCTATGTGGCGATCGATCTGGTCGACGCCTTGCTCAGCCGACTGATCGAGCCGATGCAGCTTACTGAGTTCTGCGCGAACGGCCAGCGTTCTCCTGCCGAGGTGCAGATAACTACCGTACGGCTTAGTAACCCCACTCAAGAATTGCACGTGCTCTCGGTGCCGACGCGCGACAGCCAGGATCAGATCACGGGGCGACTATGGGCGGTGAACGACGTAACACGCGAGCGTGAGGTCGATCGCTTAAAAAACGAGTTTGTCTCGATCGTCTCACACGAGCTACGCACGCCGCTGACCTCGATTCTGGGTTACACCGAGTTGCTATTGGCACGTGATTTCCCAGCCGAGGAGCGCAAACAATTCGTTAAAACGGTCTACGATGAGGCGAGCCGACTGGCATTGCTAGTGGAAGATCTGTTGGGCATGTCGCGCCTGGAAGCGGGAAAAGTCCAGCTTAACCGCTGGGTAATCGCGCTGCGCCAGATCATCGCCGAGCTGACGAATCAGCTCAATACGCAACTCGCGCGCCATCGGCTTGTAATCCGCATTGAAGATCCGCTCCCCCCGGTGTATATCGACCGCGACCGTACCAAGCAGATCCTCTTCAACCTTCTCACAAACGCCATAAAATACAGCCCGCGCGGTGGCGAGATCGAACTTGTCATCAGCGAAGTGCATCTGCGCCAGCTACCGGCCGACCATCCACGCGGGCGCTGGGTGCTCGTCGGCGTCCGCGACCAGGGCATCGGCATCGCCGCCGAAGATTTGCCGCGCATCTGGGAGCGTTTTTACCGTGTCGACAACGGGAATACGCGACGCATCGGCGGCACCGGGCTTGGCCTGAGCATCACCAAGGCACTAGTTGAGCTCCATGGCGGGATGATTTGGGTGGAGAGCAAGATCGGCGAAGGCAGCAACTTCTACTTTACTTTGCCGGTGGCGACAGAGATGGCGCGTCGTGGGTAGGTATGGAGCGTAGAGGCACAGATGCTGCGCCTCTACGCTGTACCATCAATAACTGTTCTCATACCAATTCGCCTTGACGATACCGTAGGCAGATTCCTCAAGCAGCGCGTTGCAATGCCTCGTGCGGCAAGGTACAACGGCAACGGTATCATACCCCAAAATACTCGGGGCCGCCGCCGACGCGGTAGGCGTAAGCCATACGGCGTGTATTCCAGGCCAGGCCAAGTTCGCCGGTCGGGCTTATCACAATACAACCGCCGCTGCCGCCAGCCACTCGGTGTGCAAGCTGCCGCACAGCCGTCTCGGCGGCCACCTGCGGTGAAAAGCCCCGCTCGAGATACTCAACCGTGCGTCGTGCCATCGCCAGCCGCGCGATCGATTCGCCCCAACCTGTGCAAACGCAGCCGCCAACGTGAATATCGGCATAGAGGCCGCAACCGATCAACGGTGTATCGCCGATGCGACCGGGCAGCTTAAACGGCGTGCCGCCAGTCGAATTAGCCACAACCAGGCTGCCGCTCGCGTCGATCGCGATCGCGCCTACAGTGTCGTGGCCGACAACGGCTTCCATCTCAAGTGGTGCGGTCTGCGCTGGGCTCGTGCGGATGGCGACGCTCGTATCGCGGCGTTGCTGCCAGAGCAAGCGCTCGCGCTCGACAATCAGCTCTTCGTTGGCGATCAGCGCGATGTTGCAGCGCTGAGCGAATTGTTCGGCACCTTCGGCCACCAACATCGTCGCCGGGCCGTTCAGCACTTCACGCGCCAGCACAATCGGGTTACGGATGTGACGCAGGTTCGCCACCGCGCCATAACGCAGCGTGCGCCCGTCCATCAGCGCAGCATCGAGCTCAACCGAACCTTCACTCGTCAGCACTGAACCTGTGCCAGCATCGAAGATCGGGTCATCTTCCATCACACGCACCGCCGCGACACAGGCGTCGAGTGCGGTGCCACCTGCGGCGAGCACCTGCCAACCCGCATGCAGCGCCGCTCGACAGCCCGCTTTATGGGCGTCAACCTGGTTGTCGGGGATCGCCCAGGCGCCCCCGTGTACAATCATCGCGATCGGCATAGATTTCCTCCACCCGTATAAAGCGGCCCAGGCGGGCTGATAAAAAGCCCGGTGTGCTGAGGGCTACGCCCCGCACCGCTGAGGTTCGCAAAGAAGTTAACACTTTGTTTATAATGAGCTACTACTCTATCACATACGTAGAGGCCGTGCAACTGCAAAAACAAAAGGGCGACATTCCTAAGAATGTCGCCCGAGATACTGGTGGAGCCAAGGGGGTTCGAACCCCTGACCTCGACACTGCCAGTGTCGCGCTCTCCCAACTGAGCTATGGCCCCGTATGAAATCGAGACTGGAACATCAACAACAAACTCTATTTTTGGTTGTTGTGGTGGAGGTGAGGAGGCTCGAACTCCTGACCTCGACAGTGCGATTGTCGCGCTCTCCCAGCTGAGCTACACCCCCTCGCACCACGTCCGAGAGTATAGCATAGGCCCTGGGGGCTGTCAAATTGAATTTAAGTAGCCGTGCTATACTAAGCCCGCAGTAAAGGGGGTAGCGTGCTGTACCGTGGTATCGTTAGCAGCACGCTCAAACCTTTCTCCGTAACCCTGCTGGAGCACGAGGAGCAAAAAGGCAGTATGGCAACAGTTGAGCCCACGGTGAGCCCGATACAGGCCGCAGATGTTACCGTTGAATGGCTGCGTTCGATCCGCTACCAGGTGCAGTCACCCTATCGTAAGCCGACCATCGCCGATGTGGTTGTCAAAGACTTGAAGGTACATCTCGACGGGCGCGGCGATGTAATCGAGCTTTGGAGCCGACCCTGGGTAGAGCAGAGCGATCTCGTCGTACCACAGCATGTCTATCAGAGCGCAACCGATTATGGCGTGGTAAAATGCTGGCACCTGCACAACCAGCACACCGATCAATTTACGGTCACTCGCGGCAAATTACAGGTGACACTGGTCGATATCCGGCCCGACTCGCCGACCTTCGGCCATGTCAACCCGATCTTTCTCGGCGCGCAGCAGCCACGCTTGATCAAGATCCGCCGATGGTTATGCACGGATGGAAGGCGCTTACCGAACCAGAAGTCATCGTCGTCAACCTGCAATCGCACGTCTACGATGCCGCCGACGAGTTCAAGTTCCCCTGGGACTGCGTGCTCGAAGAGGTTTGGGAACCCAAAAACGGTTAGGACGCTGAAGCGTATGTTCGCCTCTGGCGAAGCACTGATTGTGGCGGGATCACAGCCCGCATAAAACCCGCAACGAACTTCTGCGGTGTGTGCCAAAGGCAGCGGTGGGGCGCAGCGTGCTGCGCCCCACCAGGCACCACCGGCTGCGCCCAACATCAACACACATGCCCCGCACTCAACGCTCGTCCTCTACAGCGTACGGAATATGCTCGACGGACATAAGCCGCCCGCCGCGATCGAGGGTGACGGCGATAACGTCGATACGCCACGCAGTGTCATCGGGCAACTGCCGTGCGGCGAGGTAGTGCTGAGCAAGCGCGGTAAGTTTACGTCGTTTGCGGCTGTCGACAGACTCGGCAGCCCCATCACCACGGCGAGTACGAACTTCAACAAAAACGACCTGATCGCCGTGCATGGCGATCAGGTCGATCTCCCCGAGCGAACAACGCCAGCCCTGCGCCACCAGCGTATAGCCTGATCGGAGCAGCGCCGCCGCCGCAGCCGACTCGCCGAAGCGCCCGGTGGCGCGCCGCCCATCTTCAGCTGAAGGCATATTTGCGCCAGACATCGTGGCGTTCGAGCTCGCCCATCAGAGCGAAGGCCACATACTGCGGCTGTCGTGGTGTGACCATCAGCAGCATATTCGCCTGCTCAGGCGTACGCCCACCCTTTTTATGGTTGCACTCGCGGCACGCAGTAACAACATTCTCCCAGGTTGTCAACCCGCCCTGCGAGCGCGGCACAACATGGTCCATCGTCAGATGCTGGCGACCAGGCTGCACGCCGCAATACTGACATGTCTCGCGATCGCGTGCGAAAATACCACGGCGCGAGCAGGGCAGCTTCAAGCGGCGCGGAATCTTGATGTAGCGCATCAGCCGAATAACCAGCGGAACATCGAGGGAGAAGGCGCGTGCCCGCAATCGCTCCGATCCGGCTTCGACCAACTCTGCTTTCTCCTGGAGCAGCAGAATGACCGCGCGCCGCACCGAAATGAGCTGCAACGGCTCGTAGCTGGCATTAAGTACAAGTACGCGCTGGCCCAAAGCAACCACCCCCTTGGAGAACCTGTTTTCGTTCGGTACGAAAGGCTCTTGAACGGGGATGGTGCATACCCCGCTAAAAGAGCCAGAGCGATGCCGCAGCTGGCAGATGAAACCGCTTGTATCGACCGCATTACCTCCCGACGCCAGCGCCTACCATTCCGCGCTGCGGCATCAAGCGCGCAACAGCAGAGCGGCGTACCACCTAAAGCGGTGTACGCCACGCGTAGAAGATGCGGTCGGTCGTTCGTAAACACAGTCGGCCTCAACTGCCTATTATCTCAAGGTGTTTAATCTAGTCTACCGCTCATATATTACTATGCTCTTGACACACCTGTCAAATCGACGAAGCTATGCCCCAGGGCTTGATTGTGGGGTTTGGAGTAGCGCAGCCGCCCCAAACCCCATGTTGACGATCACGCAGCTACGCTGACGACTTTCGCGAATACAAGACGCCGAGCGCCGCGAGCAACAGCGCGCCGCCGACCAGACCGAGCGGCGGGAGCTGCTCTTCAAAAAGCGCAGTGGCCAGAAGCGTGGCCGTAAGCGGTTCGAGCAAGGTAATGATGGTAGCCGAGGTGGCTGCCGTGCTGCGCATACCGATGAAGAACAGCGCGTAGGCTAATGCTGTCGGCACAAGGCCCAGGTACAGCAGCAACCCCCAGCCGATCGGCGGATAGCTGACCGTGAGCCCGGAGGGCAGGGCGATCAGCAGCAGGAGCAGTGCGCCGACAGGGAAGGCGATGCGATTGAGCAAGAGCGGATGCGCCTGGGCGCTCATCAGCCGCCCGCAGACGGTTAGCAGCGCATACCCAGCAGCTGAGCCAAGCGCAAAGCTCGCTCCAACCACAGTCGCAGGGGCAAGCTGCATATGCGGTTGAACACCGATCAGCAGCGCCGTACCAACCAGCGCCAGCACCAGCGCTAAGGCGATAGCCCACGAGAGGCGCTCGCCAGCGAGCGGCACGGCGACGAGCGCCGCGATCACCGGGGCCGTGCAGAGCGTCACCAGGGTGGCGACGGTTACGCCACTCAAGCTGATAGCCGTAAAGTAGCACCATTGGTACAGCGCCAGCAGCACGCCGACCAGTATAGCGATAAGCGTATCGCGGCGGCTCAGGCGCACGCCACGCGGTGCAGCTACAGCAGCCATAAAGACCATGGCCGGAGTGGCGAGTGCCAGGCGAAAGAAGCCGATCGAGAGCGCATCGGTTGCAGTTAATTCATAAAGCGTACGCGTACTGATGCCAACGGTTCCCCAGAGCACAGCGGCAATGGCGATCAAGATAAACCCACGGCGCTGCACGCCGCTGCTAGAAAGCGCTTCCACAGCGATGTTCCTTCCTCATGACATGAACAGATATGGTGATCCGACGCGACAATGAGGGCAGGGGCGCAGCCTAAAGAAACGCTCGCAGCGAGCGCCTGAAGCAATATCGCCCTGACCCTAGTGGGCGCGGACGACTGGTGGTGGAAGAACGTGGAAGCGCGGCATTTGGTTAGAATTCAGCATTCAGGAGTCATAATCCAGAAAGGAGACCATAAGAGTATACCATACCGTAAGGCTAACGAATGTGTCGATAATCGTAGATGCTAGCGGCTATAACATTGTTGCAGTACGAAGGCGTGTATAATAAGCCACGCAGCTTTATTTTGTTCGAAGGATAAAGGAGTTATTATGAGCCGCACCGTGGTTGCCACTGCAAACGCGCCGGAAGCCCTTGGCCCGTATTCGCAAGCGATCAAAGCCGGTGATCTTGTCTTTCTGTCGGGGCAACTGCCGATCGATCCGGCGAGCGGTGCGCTAGTGGAGGGCGACATCGCAGCTATGACAAACCAGATATTTGCTAATCTGCGCGCGGTGCTCGAAGCGGCTGGCAGCTCGCTGGCGAAAGTCGTCAAGGTGAATGTATTTCTCGCCGATCTGAACGATTTTCAGGCCATGAACGTGGCCTACGCCACCTTCTTCCCCAACGATCCACCGGCTCGTTCAACAGTGCAGGTGGCGCGCCTGCCGCGCGATGCGCGTATCGAGATCGAATTAGTGGCACGTGCGTAACTTTTTGCTACCCTGCTACGGTATAACCGTAGCGGTGTTTGCGGTGCCGTACGCAACAAATTTGCGTGTAGCGCCGTGAACACCATCGATAGGTACCAAGAAGCATGTGCCCATGCAGAACGACGACGCAACCGATCGGCCACAGAGCAGCGCACAGCCATGGCGCACGCTGCTACTGCTCGCACTTGTTCTTGGTGGCTGCATGTGGGCCGAACGCCCGGATGGGCGGCTGCATATCTGGTTTCTAGACACCAGCGGCGATGCGGCGCTTATCCAGACGCCAGATGGGCAGTTTGCGCTCATCGACGGCGGCAGCGACCCGGCACAGCTTGCACTCTTGCTCGGGCGCTACATGCCGGCCTACCAGCGGCGGCTGGCGCTGGTGGTGCTAACGTCCGGCGACGCCAAGCGTTTGCCGGGCCAGGTCGCCGCGCTAGGGCGCTATCACGCCAAGCGCGCCTTGGCACCTGAAACACCCGGAACAGCCATCGCCGACGAGTGGCAACGCCTGCTGGTAGAACAGGGCAGTGTTGTACGCATCGCCGAAGCCGGCGACAGCGTGACACTCGGCGGTGTTCGTTTCTTGGTACCCGCCGTCACAGGGGGCAAAAAAGCTCAGTTAGCGTTGCAACTCGATTACGGGCACACACACGTGCTTTGGCATACCAGCGGTGCAAAACTCGACCCAGACCTGCTTGCCTCAGCCTCGCCGTTGAGTGTGCTTGTTTACCCATGGCAGCGCGAGCTAGAGACCGAACTACTCGCACGCTGGCAGCCGCAGCACCTCGTCTTCAGCAGCGCTTACAGCGCCGACGAGCCCGCGCTGCTCAGCTACGCTCAGCGCCGCCAATTCGCCCGGCGCTCTACCACAACAAGAACGACGGCACGATCGAGCTTGTCAGCGATGGGACAACCATAGAAATGAACCGTGGAGCTTCTTGAGCCGCATTCTTCATTAAGCCATCTATAACAATCCTAGATAGGTTGTGTTTGGGGCTGTGTCGTTGCTTGCGGCTACGCCGTAAGCAACGACACAAGCTTCTTTACAACTTGTTTTGGTGGCGTGCGAGATCTCGCACCGCCAACTTCTTCACAAACCGTCAATGCGATTAACCTTTTTTATCAGTATTCTTCTTATCAGCCTGCTGCTCGTCGCCGTGGGCGTTGTGCTTTGGCGCCGCTTCTACCGCGACGACCCGCAGAACACGGCGCGGCGCATTGTGAAGAATAGCGCCGTAACTTTCGGCATGCGCCTGCTGGTACGCGGGCTCGACCTGATCTTCGCTGTAGTACTGCTCGGCACCCTCGATCCTTCCGTTATCGGGCCATACACACTGGCGGCGCTGCTAGTGGCGCAGTATCTCGGTACGTTCACCGAGTTCGGCCTCGGCACCTGGCTGACGCGTGAGGCCGCACGCGAGCCAACTGTGGCACAGCGGTTGTTCGGCGTCACCTTAAGTTTGCGCTGGCTGCTGGTGCTGTTAGGCGCAGCCCCACTCACCTTGCTGGTGATCGCCGTCTATGCTAGCCTGGGAGCGGCAGGTCTCGGCGAACCGCTAAGTGCAGCGGGCCAGCAGGCGATGTGGGTGCTGCTACTGACGCTGATCCCGAGCGCCTGATTCAGGGGCGGTCACAGCGCTCTACACCGCACAAGAGCGGATGGAAGTGCCAGCGCTGATCGAACTGGTGACGGCGCTGCTCAGTTTTGTGGCACGATTGGCGGTGCTGCTGCTGGGTTACGGCATTCTCGGCCTGGCCTGGGCAGCAGTGGGCGTAAGCACGCTCACGGCGCTGATCTATGTTGTGCTGCAGCGCCGCGACTTTTTTGCGCCAACGCTGATCTGGGATCGAACGGCGATGCGCGACATCGTACCGGTGGCCTTCCCGCTAATGCTCAACAGCCTTTTAAGCGTCGTGTTTTTTCGTTTTGATCTATTCATTTTGCGCGCATTCGGCGGCGAACAAGCTGATCTGCTGGTGCAGCAGTACGCCATGCCGTATCAAATCCTCAACATCGCGCTCATTTTGCCGCCGGTGATCACCTTTGCGGTCTTCCCACTGCTCGCACGGCGGGCGCTAGGCGAGCGCAGCGCGATGTACGACGCGCAGAACCGCACCTTGCAGATAATGCTCTGGCTGGCTTTTCCGCTGGCGATGGGCCTGACAATCCTGGCATCGCCGCTGGTGCAGCTTTTCACCCGCGCGAACTTCGACCAATACGGCCCATCGATCGCTGCGCTGGCGATCCTGGCATGGTTCCTGCCGCTGTCTTTTGTCAACGGCCTTTTGCAATACGTGCTAATCGCGCTGAACCGCCAGAGCGCGATCACCCGCGCCTTTCTCATCGGCGCAGCCTTTAACCTGGCGCTGAATATGACCGTCATCCCACTGGCAACCTTTGGCTTCCAGCAACCCGTCTGGGGCATCTACGCCGCCGCCGCGATCACGATTCTTTCCGAAGTAGTGCTCTTACTCGTCTTTTTGCCGTTGTTACGCCAGGAAACCCTTATACCGCCGTTCCTTCAATTAAGCTGGCGACCGTTGTTGGCAACGCTCATGATGGGGCTAGCGATGCAGGGGGCGGTTATGTTACCCTGGCAATGGTGGGGGTACGGCCTGGCAACTGCCCTGGCGCTGCCGGTCTACGCGGGCGTGCTATGGCTGAGCGGTGCCTTTGGCGTGGAGGAGCGCGCCCTCTTACGTCGTGTGCGCGGCAAGTCGTGATGCGCCGTTCTCCCCGCATCCCCCAGCCTTGCGTGGGTAGGGTTTTACGGATGGCGTCCTGATGCCGCCCGAAGCCCCGCTCCCGCCGTGGAAGCGGGGTTGGGGGTGCGGGCACCTCTGCCGTTTTGACCAAAACCCCTCTACTTGAGAGGGCATGGGGAGATGATGGTTGATCGTCTCAGGCACCAGTGCTGCGCGCTTTGCGGTTCAACACTATGAGTCAGGATAACATGACAGATCTATTGAAGCTCGCGACAACCCACGAGCGCCTGAGCGCACAGTACGGGCCACGCGTGTGGCGCGGGCGGCGCGACCCACTCGACGAACTGGTAATGACGATTTTGTCGCAGAACACCTCTGATCGCAACTCGGGGCGCGCGTTTCTGGCGCTTAAGCAGCGCTACCCCACGTACCAGATGGTACTCGAAGCCCCAACTTCCGAGCTTTATATAGTGATCAAACCCGCAGGTCTCGGCAACATCAAAGCACCGCGCATTCAGCAGACGCTCCAAGCGATCGTCGAGCGCCACGGCAGCCTCGACCTGGACTTTCTCGACGCGATGGACATAAACGAGGCGCGGGCCTGGTTGATCAGCCTCGACGGCATCGGCCCGAAGACTGCCGCCTGCGTGCTCATGTTTGCGCTCGGCAAACCGGCGCTGCCCGTCGATACACACGTGCATCGTGTGAGCCTGCGTGTCGGCCTGATCGCGCCGCAGACCAATGCGGAGAAAGCCCATTATTTATTGGAAGCAGCACTTGTGCCCGAAAAGGTCTACGCTTTTCATCTTAACTTGATTCAGCACGGGCGGCTGATCTGCCAGGCGCGCAAGCCCAATGCGATCGTGTGTGCTTGTAGATATTTGCGATTATGCACAGGGCCGGGCCGAGCCGGTTTAACCGCAGAGGGTGCCACAGCTGTTGTTTTCTAATCTGGTGGCTTGATAACAGGGTGACAAGTAAGCTTTTCGGCACAGTCAACGCTATCGTGTCACCGTGTCGCAACATCACCCTATCGAGTCTGGTGTCGGCCAGACCGCGTCGACAAGCGCAGGCAACAGCTCGCCAGCTTTAGCGTTGATGGCATAGAGCGGCGGGGTGGCACGGGTTGGCACATCGAGGTTAATCAGCACCACGGTTGCGCCGCATTGCAGTGCGATACGGGGCAGCGCGGCGGCGGGCTCGACCAGGCCAGAAGTGCCGATCGAGAGAAAAACGTCGCAAGCTTGAGCGGCAGCAATGGCAGCGTCGAGCGCGGTGCGCGGTAGCAATTCACCAAACCAAACAACATCGGGGCGCAGCATGCCGCCGCAGTCGGGGCAGCGTGGCGGTGGATCTGCGGTTGCTTGCCAGTGCTCGACCACACGCCCGTCGTCGAAGCATTTGACGCGCGACAGATTGCCGTGCAACTCGATCGGATTCACACTGCCAGCACGTGTATGCAAGCCATCAACATTCTGCGTGATCAGGGTGCATTCAGGTACACGCTGTGCTAGCGCAGCAAGCGCAACATGTGCCGGGTTTGGCTGCGCCGCTGCGGCCAGCTGCCGTCGCCAGGCATACCACTCCCACACCAGGCGCGGATTACGGCGAAAGGCCTGCGGTGTGGCCAGTTCTTCAGGATCATACTGCGCCCAGAGTCCGGTCTGCGCCTCACGAAAGGTAGGCAAGCCGCTTTCTGCCGAGACACCGGCACCGGTTAGCACCGCAATATGGCGCGCGCGCGCAGTGTGGCGACCAAGTGTGGGTCGAGAACCATTGAGGTTACAGATTACAGGTTACAGAGCAGTACGAAAAATATGGCGTGTGCTTCTACCCACTCTCACTTATGCACCATGCTCTAGACAGGTTTAAACACCAGTTCGAAGCGGCGCGTGTGATCGTCGAGATGCTGAATATGCCAGACACCGCAGGTAGGAGCTGGGTTGCCACCGCTGTAAACGTGCTTGCTGAGATCAATTTTATCTTTGCTCAACTCCATCAACGTCGCGCGGATTGGTGAGCCGTGAGTGACCAGCGCGATGCGAGTGAGGGGCGAATCCTCGGCACCGCCAATCAACTCGCGCACCCGCTCGCGCACCCGCTCGAAACTCTCGCCGGGGCCGTGCTCCTGGATCAGATTGGTGAACGTCACCGGCAGATCGAGTGTCTCAAGAATAACCTCGGCAGTCTGCGTGGTGCGCGCAAAGGGTGAAACAAACAGATGCTCGATGCCTTTATCGGCGAGAAACGCGGCGGCCTGACGCGCCTCGTTGCGCCCATGCTCGGAAAGATCGGGGCCGGGCGGTGTATTATACGAAATAGACGAATTTTGCTGCGGCTGGCCGTGGCGCACAAGATAGATGTCGGTAATCACAATACCTTCCTATAGTTGTAACGTATCCATTAGCTTGAAGGTAGCATAGCGCTTTACGCTTGTCAACGGATTGACGACCGATTGTGCAACAATTACAATAAGCAGCACGTATCAAAAACGAGAAAGTAGATGTCGATTGCGACGGCAGAGTCGTCGCAATCGACATCCACATATTACGCTTATGCTATTGCTTACCAGCAAAGGACTCATCAGATGCGTCTGATTCTTTATCTCGGCAAAGGTGGTGTCGGCAAAACGACGACGGCAGCCGCAACAGCGGTGCGCGCCGCCGAGCTTGGTTACCGCACCCTGGTCGTGAGCACCGATGTGGCGCACAGCCTCGCCGATGCGCTCGATGCGCCGTTGGGTGCTGCTCCAACCCAGATGACCGACCGGCTCTGGGGGCAGGAAATTAACGTACTCGACGAGGTGCGCCAGCACTGGGGGCAGTTGCGCAACTATCTCTCTGGTTTGCTACGACGCAAAGGTGTAGATGAGGTAGCTGCTGAGGAGCTGGCGATCATCCCCGGCATGGAAGAGGTCGTCAGCCTGTTGCATATCCGCCGCCAGGCGCGCGATGGCAACTTCGATGTGGTGGTCGTCGATGCGGCACCCACTGGTGAGACCGTGCGCTTGTTGACGATGCCCGACACCTTTATGTGGTACGCCGCCCGCGTGATGGACTGGGAACCGGGCACGCTCAAGGCTGCGCGCCCACTGGTAAAAGCGCTGGTACCCGCCGCCGACATGTTCGATAGCCTGGAGAAGCTGCAGAAGGGTGTCGAGGCGCTGCGCGAAACTCTCATCGACCCTGATATAAGCTCCTACCGCCTCGTCGTCAACCCCGAGCGTATGGTCATTAAAGAGGCCCAGCGCGCTTCGACCTATCTTTCGCTCTTCAACTACCCGATCGATGGTGTGGTGCTCAACCGCGTGCTACCAGTAGAGGCTGCCGAGGGCAGTTTTATGAAAGAACTGGCGCGCATTCAGCAAGAATATCGCAAGGAAGTCTACGAAACCTTCCAGCCATTGCCGATCTGGGGAATCGCCGCACCTATGCCC
>JAAUTF010000498.1 GCA_012031775.1 Candidatus Altimarinota bacterium
CGGCGAAGCGGCGCGTCGCCATATCGTCCCGCCGGCCTGATCGAACGCGCCACCGGGCGCCGGTCGAGGTCGGCAGGTGGTGCTGGGCA
The DNA here is from genome assembly GCA_012031775.1 of Candidatus Altimarinota bacterium. GTDB lineage: Bacteria > Chloroflexota > Chloroflexia > Chloroflexales > Chloroflexaceae > JAAUTF01. The sequence continues at coordinate 90 of JAAUTF010000498.1, forward strand.
GGATGCCCGACGTCGAGAAGGTGCAGGTCTACGCCCTCAAGGCCGGGCTGGCGTACGACGAGGACAAGCACTCGCCGCTGCGCTCCAGCGCTACAGCAGCATTGCTCGCCAGTTCGCCCACTTTGCCCTCGGGGGCGCGCTCGCGAACGGTACCGGCAAGCGTCTTCAACTGACTACCGGCGGCAGTCATCGTGCGGTCGAGCTGCTCATTGGCTTGCTCACCGACTTCGCTCGCCTTCGTCGTCACCGTATCGGCAACATTACGCGCCGTCTGCGTCACATTCTCGGCGGTGTCCTGCGTCTTCGAGGTGATGCTATCGACAGCGCTCTTTGCATTTTCGGCGGCCTTGTCGACAGCGCGGTGAGCGCGGCCAGCAGCGTCGTCGGTGGCTTTTTTCGCATTGTGCGCGGCATCGTCCATCGTCGACTCGTTAGTGCGCAGCATACGGCGCACCTGGTCTTCATCACTTTCGTTCAACGGCATATTCTGGCGCTCGGTCGACATTGTGAACCTCCTCATTTACTGCTGCGTCTACAACCAGCGAGTGTACGCTTGCTTTTAAAACAAGAAGCGTGCCAGAGGAAGCGCAAGGAGCAAGAATTAAGAGCCGAGAACCATGGAGTGCAGAGTATAGAGCATAGAATACAGAGCCAGGGCGATAAAGACTTTGCGGCCTTTGCGTTTTTGCAGTGCAAAACAAAGAGCTGAGACCTTGGGCAAAACGAACCGACAGCTTGAGCTGGCGCAACTCGTGCTATAGTACAGGGAGGGCCGCAGCATCATTGAATCCGCCATCGGCCCTTTTTTTGGTTGCCATGAAAAAGCTTTTAGACCTTACGCATATAATTGCTGCTCACCCGAGTTTGGCGGCGCTTGCCGGAGCGCTCGAAGCACCGGGCGTGCGTCTGCGAATAGCACCGCTGATTAGTGCCGGACGTGTACCTACAATTGCAGCGCTGGCACAGCATTATACGGCTCCGATTCTTTTTATTACCGGCAGCACCGATAGCGCACTACGCGCTGCGGAAGACGCACGTCTTTGGACAGAACCACAGCGTGTGCTGCTCTTCCCCGCTGCCGATGTGATGCCTTATGAACATATGGCACCAAGCGACGATGCGCTAAGCCGTCGCCTGGGCGTTCTGCAGCAGCTACAGGCTTGGTCATCGAGCCAAAATAATGGGCAGAGCCCGATCATTATTTGCTCGGTGAAGGCGCTTTTGCAGCCGACGTTGATGCCTGATGATTTTGTATATGCCACCACGAAGTTGCGCATTGGGCAGCGCATTGAGCAGGAGGAACTCCTGCGGCGCTGGGTTGAGCTCGGCTATCGCGTCGCCGCGACGGTTGAGGCAGCGACGGATGTGAGTCGGCGTGGCGACATTATCGATATCTGGCCACCTGCCGCACCGCAGCCCTTACGTATTGAATGGTTCGGCGACGAGATCGACAGTTTGCGCGCCTTCGACCCGATCTCTCAACGTAGTGAGCAGCGCAGCGAGGAAGCGACGATCGGGCCGGCCAGCGAGCTGGCGCTCTGGCGACGCGAACTGGCGCTGCAGCGTATCCAGGCAGTCGACACGAGCATGCTGCGTGAAGAGGCGCGGCGCGAGTGGGAGGCGAGCCTGACACGCATCGAGCTTGGTGACAGTTTTGACGGTCTATCGTTTTATGCGCCTTTCTTCCGCAAAACCGGATCAGAAGTGAGAGGCCAGGGTCAGGCGACAGAGGTACACTAGCGCCTGATATGACGAGTACGCCAGATACGACCTATTCGCTGCTTGAGCACATGCCAGAGCGCGCATTGCTTGTGTTGAGCGACGAGCAGCAACTCGAACAGCAGGCAGCTGACTATCACGAGCAAGCCGAAAGTCAGCGCAGCCGTCTTATCGAGGCGGCTGAACTTGTCGGCGACTTCCCGCGCCCTTATGTGCTCTGGAACGAACTCAAGCTCGCCAATTGCCCGCTCTCGATAGTGGACATGAGCAATAACGAACTGCTCGGCGAAAGCACGGCTGTGAGCGCACAGTTCACAGCACCAACCTTTGTGACGCCCGATCTCTTCGGTGGCCAATTTCGCCGTCTCGTGAGCGACATCGTGGCGCGTCTGCAGCGCGCCGAGCGTGTTGTGGCCGTGACCAACCAGGCAGCGCGCTTGCAAGAATTGGTAATTGAGGAGCGCGCGCAGAGCGCAGAGCACGGAACCGAGAGCCAAGAACCGAGAACCAAGAACCAAACATCCGCAGGGATAGAGCATGCGGTGTCTGAGGCAGCGCTCTTCATCCAGGGCACACTCGACGCTGGCTTCAGGATGCCCGAACTGGGCCTGACGCTGTACACCGACACCGAGATCTTCGGTTTGCGCCAGCGCCGCCCGCTGGCTGAGCGACGACGGCGCAAACTGAGCAGCGCCGAGGAACGCGCAGCGTTTTTGCGCGGCCTCAAACCGGGCGACTACGTGGTGCATATCGAGCACGGTATTGCAGTCTTTGAAGGCATGTTGCATCGCACGGTCGGCGAGATCGAACGCGAATATTTGAGCCTGCGCTACGCCGGCGGCGACCGCATCTATGTTCCAGTCGATCAGATCGACCGGGTGGCGCGCTACATCGGCGCGGGCGACAGCGAGCCACAGCTAACCCGGCTTGGCACCCAGGAGTGGGAGCGCGCCAAGCGCAAGGCGCGCCAGGCGGTGCAGGATCTTGCCGACGATCTGCTGAAGATCTACGCGCAGCGCCAGCTCAAATCGGGGTACGCCTTTGGCCCTGACAACGAGTGGCAGCGCGAGTTGGAAGCATCGTTCCCATATATCGAGACCGACGACCAGCTGCGGGCGCTTGTCGATGTCAAACACGACATGGAAGAGCACCAGCCGATGGACCGCCTGATCTGCGGTGATGTCGGCTTTGGTAAGACCGAGGTCGCGTTGCGCGCGGCGTTTAAGGCAGTGCAAGACGGCAAACAAGTGGCGGTGCTGGTGCCAACAACGGTGCTTGCGCAGCAACACTTCGACACCTTCACCAAACGGATGGCTGCTTTCCCGCTGACGATCGAAATGCTCTCGCGCTTTCGCTCGCCCAAAGAGCAGGAGGTGATCCTGCGCAACCTGGCGAAAGGCAAAGTCGATATCATCATCGGCACGCACCGCTTGCTCTCGAAAGATGTTAGCTTCCGCGATCTGGGCCTGGTGGTTGTCGACGAAGAGCAGCGCTTCGGCGTGCGCCATAAAGAGCGGCTGAAGCACCTGCGCGCGGAAGTCGATGTATTGACACTGACCGCTACACCCATCCCGCGCACCTTGCATATGGCGATGGCTGGCATCCGCGATCTCAGTGTAATTGATACACCGCCAGAAGACCGTGTGCCGATCAAGACCTATGTAATGCCCCATAGCGATGCCATTGTGCGCGAGGCGATCACACGCGAAATCGAGCGCGACGGCCAGATCTATGTTGTGCATAACCGGGTGCAGAGCATCTACCATATCGCGAGCCACATTAAAACGCTGGTGCCAGAGGCGAGCGTTGCGGTAGGTCACGGCCAACTCGAGGAGCGCGAGCTAGAGCGTGTGATGTTCGATTTCTTCGAGGGGCGCTACGATGTGCTGGTTTGCACCACGATTATCGAAAGCGGGCTCGACATCCCAAATGCGAACACGATCATTATCGACGACGCGACGAACTACGGCCTGGCCCAGCTCTACCAGCTGCGCGGGCGGGTGGGCCGCAGCGCAAATCGCGCCTATGCCTATCTCCTCTACCGTCCCGAGAAACGCATGACCGGCGAAGCACAACAGCGGCTTGAAGCGATCCAGGAGGCGACCGAACTAGGCGCGGGCTTCCGCATCGCCATGCGTGACCTGGAGATTCGTGGCGCGGGCAACTTGCTCGGGGCCGAGCAGAGCGGCCATATCGCCGCCGTCGCTTCGATCTCTACACGCGGCTCTTAGAGCAGGCGGTGACACAGCTCAAAGCCAAAGTCGACAAGGTGACCGGGCGGCAAGGCAACGGCGTGAACACCAATGGCGAAGACGGCGGCGATCCCGCTGATCATCTCAGCGCCCTGGCCGAAGCTTCGAGTAAGCTGGTTGTCAACGAGAAGGTTCTGGTGAGCCCGCTCGTCACCTTAGATCTGCCGCTGACCGCGTATTTGCCGCCGGAATATATTCCCGACGACACGCTGCGGCTGGCGGTATACCAGCGATGGTAGAAGCCCAGAGTGTTGAGGAGATCCGCGGCTTGCGCCAGGAGCTACGCGATCGCTTCGGCGAGCCGCCGACCCCCGCATTGCAACTGTTAACCTGGCTACATATCAAGGCGCTGGCCCTGAGCGCAGGCGTCAGCTCGGTGATCAGCAGCGAGGATGAGTTCATCGTGCGGCTGCCAATTTTAAACGCAGGGCGACGCGAGCGACTGCGGCGGCGTTACGGGCGCGATCCCAGTGTGAAAGTCGGCCCCCAGTTCATTCGCCTAGATCGGCGTGCCGTGGGTGAAGGTTGGAGCGATAAGCTCATGGGCGTGCTCGAAGTAATGGCGGCCTACAGCGAAGAGCAGGTTGGTTGAGCCAGGCAACGACTGCTTTGGGCAGGCTCAGGCCACGACGCGGGCTGAGCCGATCGCAGCCAGGGCACAAAGGTCGGCGCAACGCTTCTGCCCGCCGCTACAGAAGACCGGAGGCTACGCCCACGGGCCTTGGCGCAACCTCATTCGTGGATTTCGCGTAGCGCCTCCTCGGCGGCGGTCGCATCTTGGGGCGAGGCACCGGCAGGGTTATAACGAGCGCGGTCGTAGCGGGCTGTGAGCTCAGCGACCTGTTGCGGATGGCCGGTGGCT
>JAAUTF010000499.1 GCA_012031775.1 Candidatus Altimarinota bacterium
CGTAGGCATCTGGCGCATCGGACGTAACCGCCGGCGCGCCGCTATCGCCGCCCGCGCGCACCGGCATACCGATCGGGATCTGCCCAAGCAGCGGCACATCGAGCTGGCGCGCGATGCGCTCAGCACCGCCGCTGCCGAAGATATCGTAGCGTGTCCCGCTGTCGGGGGGCGACAAAATAGGCCATATTTTCCACCACACCGATCAATGGGACATTCACTTTTTGAACATCTCCATCATCTTCACCACATCGGCGGTGGCGACAGCCTGCGGTGTGGTGACGATCAGCGAGCCGGTGAGCGGCAGCGCCTGTGCTAGCGTCAGCGCAATATCGCCGGTGCCGGGCGGCATATCGATGATAAGATAGTCGAGCGGTGCCCAGGCGACATTGTAAAGAAACTGGCGCAGCAGTTGGCTGACCATCGGGCCACGCCAGATCACCGGCTGGCTCTCATCGACGAGAAAGCCGACCGAGATCAGCTTGATACCATGTGCCTGCAAGGGCACCATCATCGCATTGCCGCTCGCATCCTGGTATGCTTCAGGCTGGCCCCGTACGCCGAACATCAGTGGCAGCGACGGCCCGAAGACATCGGCGTCGAGCAGGCCGACGCTGGCACCCTCTTGGGCGAGGGCCACGGCGAGGTTAGCAGCCACGGTGCTCTTGCCGACACCACCTTTGCCAGCGGCCACCGCGACTACATTCGTCACCCCGTTGATGGCTTGCATCGGGGGGATACCGGCGTGCTGGCGCACGTTGGCGGTAAATTCTACGCCCACGTCGGTAACACCAGGCACTTCACGGACAGCGGCGACCGCTTCGGACTGAATCTGGTCTTTGAGCGGGCAGGCTGGCGTGGTAAGCTCGATAGTGAAGGAGACGACACCGCCATCGATCTTCACAGCCTTGATCATACGGCGCGAAACCAGATCGCCGCCCAGCTCAGGCTCTTGCACTTTGCTGAGCGCAGCCAAGATCTGCTGCTCAGTCGGCTGGGGCGTATTGCGTGAGAACAAGCCCATCTATCGCTCCTCTAGCGCGCTGTGCGCGTTTATATACTGCAATGCATTATAGCAGATTTAATAAGTAGTCACTTTTTTAATGCGGCAAAAGGCAGACGATGTGGTCGTGCGCGGCGCAGTGGCGCACGGCTACACAAGCGCTCAACTAAACCGGTTAAGGGTTAGCGATGCATCTAATCATTACTTCCTACCAGCGGCTGGGCGAGCGCTTTGGGGCGTGGGAGTTACGGCGTACCCAGTCGCGGCTACTGGAATTGCATACCACACGGCAGCAGCGCGGGCTGCGCAGTAAAATCGTTAGCGTGGAGACCGGCATGCCCGAACGCGGCATCACCGGGGTCGATCCGCGCGATGCGCTGGCTGTGCGCGATCTCATCTTGCTCCTCGACCAGGAGATCGGGCCATTAGAGAGCGTACTGATCGCGGGCGGGCCGCAGATCATGCCTTTCCACGCCTGTGCAGACCCGCTTGGCGAAGACGAGCGTTCTATTCCCAGCGATCACCCGTATAGTGTGCGTGATGCCAGCAGCTTGTTAAGCGATTGGGCGGTAGCGCGCCTGCCGGCCGAAAGCGCCAGCGTGCTACTGCGCCTCTTGCTACTCGCAAACCGCGCGCAGCACGCTGTGCCACGGCAACTGCGCAAGTTCTTTGCCTACAGCAGCGCTACCTGGCAAACGACCTCGCGGCTGGTGTTGGAGGAGGCAGGCATGATCGCACCATTAGTGAGCGCGCCGCCCACCGGTGCCACTAGTCTCGATCTGCAGATGCTCGAAAGCGCCGACCGCATCTATTGCAATCTGCACGGTATCAACGACGGGCCATTCTGGTACGGCCAGGCGACGGGGTCACGCGGTGCGGTGGTGGTAGCGCTGCGCCCCCAGGATGTGGCGGCGCTCGACATGCGCGGCAGTGTGGTGGTGAGCGAAGCCTGCTTTGGTGCCTACGCCGACGGCTATAATTTCGATGAAAGCATCGCGATGCGCTTCTTGCTGCGTGGTGCCAGCTGTTTTGTCGGCGCTACCGCGCTCGCCTACGGGGCACCCTGCCGCCGCTGGCCGAGGCTGATCTCTTTGCCGCCGCCTTTTTGCGCGCCTCGCTGCGGCCCGGCGTCAGCGCCGGAGCGGCATTTCAGCAAGCGCGGCGCGACCTGATGCGGCACATGATCGCCAGCCAAGGGTTTATCGATGAAGAAACGGAACGAACCTTGCTGCAGATTGTGATGTACGCCGATCCGACTATTGTCATCACCAGGGATCAACCTGTATAATAGCTGATGCCAAGGATGATTTGGCAGAGATTCGGAAGATCTGTAGCTTGGACGCAATCATACCCATAGCTTTGAGCAGGCCGTTGAAGCTCACACGCTAGACAACCGCAGACTTTGAAGGTCTCTTACACGTAAGGAGGGCGGATGCACACAACTATGATGAGCCTGCGTGATGCTGAAGCGCTGGCCCGTGACCGAGTAAGTAAGTACTGCCCTGCACTCGCGAGCGTAGAGCCGAAGGTGACGCAGCGACAGGCGATCCCCGGCGGCCATGACGTGCCGGGTATGGTGCCTGCAGCCGAGGCGCAGGAGTATATCTTCATCTTTCGCAGTGAGATACGCACCAACGATGGGCATACGCTACCCCAGATCGCACGCGTCGTGGTCGATAGGCAGCAGGGTGTAAAAAAGATCACGATGTCGCACTGAGGCATACGATGACATTGAGCGAGCGAGTACTCTGGTTGATTGCGGGGAAAGACGATGAGGCAGACGCGATCCGGGCGCTGTTAGAGTCGGAAGGTGCGCTCCAAGTGCGCATCGTCAAACCGCGCCCGGCGCTCGAAGATTACAGCGATCTCGCTGCCGACAGTACGACAGCGGGTGTGATCGTGGGGCACCTGAAGCGCCGACGTAACGATCTAACCTACGATGTGATCGATGTCCTCGACTATTTGCGCACCCTGCGCGCCGAACTGCCACTTTTCCTGCTGACAAACAAAGACACAGCCGATCTGGAAGAGCGAGCGGGTGCCGCCGATGCGGTCTTCACAGTTCGTGAACTAGAACAGCACCCACACGTATATATCAGCCGTATGCAGCGCGCGCTCGGGCGCTATGAAGCGGCGCTTTCGCAGCAGCAGCAGCGGCTGCGCGCGCTGCTCGATCGCCAGATCGCCGATAACCTGACGAGCGACGAGAGCGACGAACTAGCCGGGTTGCAGGCCGAGCTAGAGCGAGCGCACGAGAGCCGCGTGGTAAAAGCCGTCGAACGGCAGCAGCGCTACCTCTCGGAACAAAAGAGCCTGATCGCTCAACTCGAAGCGGTTGCCGATCGGCTCGATCGGCTCGCAAACGAGCAATAAGCGCCGCATGCCGCTTCGCATCCGCCGCAGCAACCCACCCCGTTATACCACTTACCAGCGTTACAAAGGCATTTTGCGCGAGGATTTTATCTACCGTTGCGTCTACTGCGATATCCACGAGAATGAAAGTGGCGGCCCGCGCTACTTCAGCGTTGAGCATTTTCGCCCCAAAAAACAGCTACCCCGAACTGCGCACCGACTACAACAACCTGCTCTACGCATGCACCGTCTGTAACAGCTATAAAAGCGACGACTGGCCCTCGGAGACACCGCTCGACGATGGGTGTGGCTACCTCGACCCAACCGAGCATAACTACGACGAGCATTTCGCCCTCGGCGCAGATTTTATGCTGGAAGGCCTGAGCCCGGTTGGCCGTTATATGATTCAGCGTATGCGTTTGAATCGTAAGATGCTCCAGAAGATCCGCGCGCTACGGCGCGAAGAGGAGCAGCAGCACACGCGCATCTTGCGCCTCTTGGAGCGCAGCATCAGCGCGATCGATATTGTGCTGGAGCGCGAGCAGCCAACGGGCAAAGCGGGGCGGGAGCTGCGGCGCGAGCGCGACGAACTGCGCAAGCAGTACGAGGCACAGGTGGTGGGCTGGGGTCGTCGCTGGGAGCCGCTCTTCAACTTAGAGGATTATTAATGTGTGAGGCAGTGTTTGCAGCGACGCTGCAAACACTGCCTCAGCGTAGTTAGAAATAGCGCTTCTTGGCGTTCTCGATGCTGCGAGCGGTATCGGCGAGCGAGTCGCGTGGGTTGTCTTGCTCGGCGATAAAATAATGCACCCCAGCGCGCTCGGCGGCGGGGATGAGCGTTTCCCAGGGTAAAACGCCATCACCGAAAGGCGCATCGCTGACCATATCGGCAGCCATTTCCTTGAGGTGTAAGAGCGGCAGACGCCCGCTGAGGCGCTCGATCAGCGGCAGCGGGTCGACGCCGGCACGTGCAACCCAGAAAACATCGAGTTCTAACGCCACAAGATCGGGGTCGGTCTCGTTAAGCAAGATCTCATACATACTCGTGTTATCGAGCGCGGCGAACTCGAAGTTGTGGTTATGGTAGCCGAGCTGCAAACCGGCAGCGCGCGCCTGCTCGCCAAGGGCGTTGAGCTGGGCGGCAAAGGCCTGCACAGCGGCGACCGATGATCGCTGATTCTCACCGACATAGGGGATAATCGCGTAGCGGCTACCAAGTATTTGCAGATCGGCGAAGGCGGCGGCAGCATCCTGCTCGAAGAGCTGTAGGCCAACGTGGGCGGACGGCGCGCTAAGGCCATAGGCATCGAGCGCGGCGCGAAGCTCTTGCGGCAGCACATTGCCGTAGCCGGCGAACTCCACCACCTGATAGCCCATCTCGGACACGGCTTTAAGCGTACCGAGCATATCGGTTGCAGTGCGGTCGCGCAGCGTATAAAGCTGGATGCCGAACTGTGCAGCGTGCATGGTTATTCTCCTTTTTTCGCCCGGCCAGACGACCGGCAGCGCAGCGGGGCGCTCAACGCCTGAGGTGAGCAAGATATGACGTTGCTCGCG
>JAAUTF010000500.1 GCA_012031775.1 Candidatus Altimarinota bacterium
ACCTTCGCGTGCGCCAAGGATGCGATCACGGTTGCGAATCGACGGCCGGCACGTGGCGATCTCAGTAGCGTTTTGGTTCGCGATTCATCGCATACTGCCGCCCAGGCGCTTGAACGCTTCGAGAAAGAACGCCGCAATGAAATGCGGCTGAAGCCGCCGTGCCTCCGCCCGTTCCATATCTTCACGAATGCGCCGAACCTGAGCCGCATCCATGGTATCGCGGGCCAGCGCGCGTTCCTCCAGAAGATCCGTGAGATGCTGACGGTCAAGGGCAGCATCGACCACCTGCGAGAGCCGCGCGCGCACGTCAGGCTGGTCGCCATACCGAACCGCCTCGATCAGCAGATCGCGCAGCGAGCGATCCGCAAACTTCAGCTTGCCGAGTACATCGAACACCCGCCCCTGCAACGCCTTCCGCTCCTCATCCAGCTTCTTGAGCAGGCGGAGATAGACTTCGCCCTCACGGGTCTCATCTGCCACCAGGTTCCAGAGGTGGCAGACCTCCGTCTGACCAATTCGGTGAATGCGACCAAAGCGCTGCTCCAGGCGATTCGGGTTCCAGGGCAGATCGTAGTTCGCCATCAGGTGGGCACGCTGGAGATTAATGCCTTCCCCCGCCGCATCAGTCGCAATCAGTACCTGCACCTCAGGATCCTGGGTGAAGCGTTCCTGGGCTTTTCTGCGCTCATCGCGGCCCATACTGCCATGGATGACGACAACGGCCTCAACGCGGCCGATCAGGGTGCTAATACGCTCTTCCAGGTAATTCAGGGTGTCACGATGCTCGGTGAAGATGACCAGCTTTCGCCGATGACCCTGAGCATCAAACATCTCACCTTCGTTCTGGAGGAGCTGCGACAGCTCATCCCACTTGCGATCTTTGCCACTGCGTCGCACCTGCAGCGCGAGCTCTTCTAGCTGTGTGAGGATCGCAAGCTCAGCTTCAAGCTCCGCAATTGTGCGTGCGGCTGTTGCTTGATCGACAACCCGATCCTCCGCCTGCTCGACCTCGATATCAGGGCGTCGTCAAGATCGTCGAGATCGTCGAGATTGAGTTCAAGACCGGCGGGCGGCCCGCCCACGCTCCCGACCCGCATCTCTTGCAACCGAGCCTGGAGCCGTTCGCGGCGCCGGCGCAGTGACTGGTAGATGGCCTCAGGTGATGAAGCCAGGCGTCGTTGCAGGGTGGTCAGGGCAAAACCAACCGTGCCCTTCCGGCCATTGTTCTCAAGGGCCTCGGCACGATTGAACTCCTGACGGACATAGGTTGTCACCGCCTCATACAGCGCCGCCTCGGCGTCGGAGAGAGTATAGTTGACGGTGTAGGCAATGCGTTCAGGAAAGAGTGGTCGGCCGTCAAACTTGAGCAACTGCTCTTTCGTCAGCCGCCGCATCAGGTCGGAGGTGTCAGCCGTATGAACGCCATCACGGAAACGCCCTTCAAACCGATCGGCATCGAGCAGGCCCATGAAGAGCTGGAAATCCTCTTCCTTCCCATTATGGGGTGTCGCGGTGAGCAACAGCAGGTGGCGGGTTACTTTCCCCAGCAGTTGGCCCAGACGGTACCGCTTGGTATAGCTAATCTCACCACCAAAGAAGGTCGCTGAGAGCTTATGGGCCTCGTCGACAATCACCAGATCCCAGTCCGTCTGCTCCAGCTTTGCCTGCACATCGTCGTTCCGCGAGAGCTTATCCAGCCGAGCGATCGCGAGGGGATTCTCCTGAAACCAGTTACCGGTGCGGGCCGCCTCAAGTTTGTCATTGGTGAGGATGTCGAAGGGGAGGTGGAAACGACGATCGAGCTCATCCTGCCACTGCTCAACAAGACTGCCAGGAGACACGATCAGGCAACGCTGCACATCGCCACGAACCACCAGTTCCTTGATCAGGAGCCCCGCCATAATCGTCTTGCCGGCCCCAGGATCATCAGCGAGCAGGAAGCGCAGGGGCTGGCGCATGAGCATCTCGCCATAGACTGCGGTGATCTGATGGGGCAGTGGCTCAACGAGGGAACTGTGGACGGCCAGGAGTGGATCGAAAAGATACGCGAGACGGATCCGATACGCTTCAGAGGCAAGGCGGAATCGCGCTCCATCGCCGTCAAACCCCCAGGGGCGGCTCGCTGCGGCAAGCTCAATCGTGGCCTCGCGTTCCCGATAGAGCAACTCGTGACCCAGGCGGCCGGCAGCATCCTTATAGGTGAGCTCGACCGCCTCGGTGCCATACCACGCAACATCAACCACGGTCACCAGACCATCAGGGAGGATGCCTTTAACCGAGGCGCCACGAGTCAGTTCTTCCAGACGAGCCATAGTTTCCACATCCCCGGGTTTGATCAAGTGCCAGGTGATGGCGTAAGGTCGTGCTCGACAATTAAGGTCTTGAATGCGTCCTCGGCTCAACTCCGACCAACTCCGCGTAGGCTTTGGCCAGCAGCCAGGCGGTACGCCGCTGCATCCCGCCGCGCCGGCCGGGATGGATCTCCGGATGCACCAGGCCCATAATCGTCGAGAAGCTCACCCCAGCGCGGCGCGCAAAAGCCCGCTGCGAGAGCCCGGCCCGCGCGATCAGGTCGGGAAATTCCGGGCTGAGTTGGAGGCGAGCTGACTTCATCCATGTGGCCCGTTGCGTTTAACACCATCTTGATGCATTATAGACCATCAGCGTGAAACTGCTGTTACCATTTGAACGCTGGATCTGAAGATATCTTCAAATACGCAGCGCAATCATATTGACGGCAAGTATAGAACTTTCCAGTGCATGCCACTAATGATCAGGTCGCCACAAACCAGGCCACGACGACGGCGATCACGACTGACAGAGCGGCGAAACGAGTGCGAGCGGGAAGCGCCCCTGGTTGTCGTGGTGTGCTTCTGATACACTCCTCACCAACCAAGACAAGTGACTGTTGTGACACTCCCTGTCACAAGGTCGTGTTAACATTGGAAGGGTGCCGCAGCGGCACCACCATATCACTATGGGGAGAGCGCTACGATGGCCAACGTACAAGCCCAGTTTGAAACATTCAACAACACCATTCGGCTTGGCAGGTTTGACGAGAATGCAATTCTCCGGGAGAAGCGCGATAGGGTTCTTGAGAAGCTAAAGCAGAATCTGCCCGGTGTGTTCGAAAAGCACGGGGAACCATTCCCTGGGTATTATCCTCTCGACCAGGGCAGCTACGAGATGGACACAGGAACAAAGCCTCTCAATGGCGATTATGATATTGATCAGGGCCTCTACTTTTATGTCAGTACAACCACATACCCCGATCCCGTAACACTCAAGGAGCGCGTGTTCGAGGCACTCGATGGCCACACGAACCGCGTCGAACTACGGCGGTCATGTGTTACTGTTTTCTACAGTTCGAATGGTGAGCCACTCTATCACGTCGATCTAGCAGTCTACTCCGATGGGAGCCTGAATCCTGACGGCAAATCCTATCACGCGAAAGGCAAGCAGCACTCGTTGCCGGATAATCGCTATTGGGAGGTCTCCAATCCACAACAGCTGAGCGATACGATTTTCGATAAGTTCCCTGGCGCTGACGATCGCAAGCAGTTCCGCCGAGTTATTCGCTACTGGAAGCGGTGGAAGGCAGTTAATTTCACTGCCGGAGGCGCTTCAGCACCGAATGGAATCGGTCTTACACTCCTCACCTACTATCACTTCCAACCAAGATATACTGATGCCTTCGCCAACAAGCACAATGATTTGCGGGCGATGCGTGAGCTCGTTGAGGCTGTCTTGGCCAGCTTCCAGTTGGTCTATGACGAGGACGAGAAGGCATATGTCGAGCGGTTGATTGTAAAGCTACCTATCGAACCCTGGAAAGACGTCTTCGATCGAATGACGGCAAGACAGATGGGCACACTCAAGGACAAGATGACGGTGCTGAAGGACGCCCTTGTGTATGCTGAGGGGGTGGCCGATACCCGAGCAGCTTGCGAGCGGCTCCAGACGGTGTTCGGAGAGGACTTCCCTGTGCCTGAGAAGCAGGAAACAGCGTCAGTTCATCCGCCAGCAATCACATCTTCGGGGAACAGTGCATAGAGTTATGAGTGATATCAACGTCTGGCGCAGCAAGCTCCTTCGGGATATCGAACAGGCTGGATTATTACGCCAACCTCGCCAGATCAAGCTCAATAGCGGAGAGCTTGCGGTTGCTGGAAGGGTCGACATTGCGGGGCATTCGGTCGGGATAGCCGTCAACGTTGATCCTATGTGGAACAACCACCTACCTAAGGTTTTCCTGCACCCGAAGGATGCACTTGGATTCATCCCACATATCGACTCAGAGGGGCGTTATCTGCTTTCTTGAAGCGGAGGGGATTATTTTTGACCGGCGCCGACCACTTGATGTTGTGCGCGAGTGTTTCAGCCACGTACGGCGAACTCTGCTAGAAGGTGTCACTGGTGACAACCGGCACGACTTCGTGGATGAGTTCGAGGTGTATTGGGCCAGGCTGAATAGACCTGTTCTGGCTCTTGCAAATCTCGATCTCCTCGTCCTCGACGAAGTGACTGAAGTAGTCGTTGGCATCAGTTCCAATGCCCAGCCTGGCCTTCGTATTACTCACGATGCTGCTCAGATTCCGTATGTCCCCAACACTCCTGCTGATCAAGGACCCTGGACGGCCTACACGGCTCTGTATCTTCCACTTTCGCCAGGCACCTTGCTGCTACCGCCACAATCGGAGCCACCGTTTTGGGGCACCGATGGTATACGGCGGCTGTTGAGCCATTGCTCAGCAGAACACCATGGGCTTTTGGAAGACCTTCTCAACAAGCGTTCCTGGCTCTCCAGGATTTCCCGGAGTCAGCCCTACATCTAGTAGTTCAATAGTAGTTCAAATTGAAGCGTCGATAGCCTTCCAGGTCAAGCGTGATGCGTTGGAACAAATG
>JAAUTF010000501.1 GCA_012031775.1 Candidatus Altimarinota bacterium
CCATAAGCGTCTCATTGTCATTGTCTTTGCCCTAGTCCTTTCGGTTCTCCGCAGTCCGGCTCGGTTATGTAGTAGAAGCAAACTGCATTGTTCTAGACGGCTACATTTCTCCATCCTTGCAACTTCAATCTAATAGCTTCAATCTAGAGTGTTAGCAACGATACCTGATTGAGTACGCAGAACTAACACAAAGTAGCAGATTTCCTCTGAAAGGCAAAGTAAATGACGTTTTTTTTTAACGGGATCCCGATCCGTAATTCTTTGTAGCCGCTGCACCCTCGAAGAAATGGATGTTGCTGGTCAGAGCGATGAACAGACAGCAAAAATCTCCGGCTTTTGCGATGAACCCTTAACGATAACTGGGTCATACACATTGAGAAGCCGGAGATCTTCCTGATGCATCTCCGATTCAGCAACGCCCTCTAGGGGCTGCCATCCATTCCAGCGAGAACCCTGACCCTGGCAAGGCGACAGCCCCCACCCTGTTTTGGGGAACGGGCGCGATCCGGCGGATGCTGAAAATCCTACGCAAAGTAGTTTGCAACTCGTAGACTGCCTCGGTTTGCATCATTGCCTCGGAAGTCAATTCCGGTGACGTTGATCAGCAGATCGTTCGTGTTGGAGAACGCTTCCTCACCATCGTTGACAGACAGGAAAGTTCTGCTCCCCAATCTAAAAAACACCGCTTCGTTGGCTTGCAGGCTTTGATCGCCGCGCTGACGCTGGTTTTGTCGGCATAAGCAGCACGAGCAGCAAGGCGCAGGTTGTCTGCATCCTGCTCCCCCGCGTTAAACAACCGACGGGGACGGTTTCGGCTCGACAAGTTGTTGTCAAAGTCGAGCAGAATTCGGTCGCCTTGATCGAAGTTGAAGTCTACTATGCGGTCACGAGAACGCAGGATCAGTTGGGATTGGCTGAAGGCTGCCCGCTGGTTCCGCCCAGAGTAGACAAACCGATCGGCTCCAGCCCCGCCCACCAGTCGATCGCGCCCTGCTCCACCGTCGAGTGTATCGTCTCCCTCTAACCCCAACAGCCGATCGTTGCCGCCCAATCCCAACAGCAAATCGTTGCCCGGAGTGCCGCGTAGAGTTTCGTTTCTGGAAGTGCCGCGAATCGGTTCGTCATCCGTAATGGTGAGGATGGCTGTATTTTGAGCCGATAGCACCGCTCCGTTGGTGGGGTTACTGAGCGCAAAAGTGACTGTTTCAGTGGGTTCAGCGACATCGTCATCTGTGATGCTGATAGTGGCGGTGGCGTGTTTGCCCATCCGCAAACGTTACAACCACTGGAGCACCCGTAAAATCGCTGTTGTTGGCGGTTCCGGCTGTCGCGGCTAGGCTGACGGTAAGAGCGCCGGTTGAACCATCAGCACGCACCAAATTCAGGTCAATGGTGCCGCCATCTTCAGAAACCGTGTAAGTTGCTTCCCTGAATCCAATCGAACCTGCGGGGGCATCTCCAACCGCTAGCCCGGCGAGAGGTGTGGCTCCAGTGCCAACGGGGCCAATTAACGTCGCGGCTCCTGTAGACAACTCAATCGCATACAAATTGGTGGAACTACCAACCTGCAATGCGGCAAATCCACGCCCTGTAACCGGCACATTTGAGGCAGCCGCCCGCACGTTGGCGGGAATATCAAACCCGTTGACGGCATCAAAATTGAGAGGTGCGCCGTTGAGCGTGACTGCCAATTGGGATGTTTGAGTGCCGCTGTTGGGTGGGTTTTGAATCAACAGCGAATTGGTAGCGGCATCGAGCGTATATTGCGTTGTGATGGTGGCCCCAGTCAGTTGGCTAAAGCTATTGGTGTAGGCGGTTGCATCTACGCTGGTTGTTGCGCCCTTCACCGCCCCATCTGGATTGATGCCCGCCACGCTGCCAGCGGTTCCACCGTTACCGCGCCCGCGCCCGCCTTCTGGAAGCTCTGCGCCAGGATCTCCTCGCCCAACGGCGCATCGGTGGCCATGGCATTGTTTGCCGGGTTGCTGTCGCCAACATTGACCGCGATCTGGTAGGTGTCCAAAATCCACTGCAGCGAAGGCTCGTTGCTACCGCCCAAACCTGCGTGCCCAGGCCACGCAACGTCACCGTCGTCGCCGGGCTGTCGGGGTCGTTGCTGTTGACGTTCAGCGTCGCGCCCTTGACGCCCACGCTCGTCGGATTGAAGACCACATTGACCGTCGCGCTGCCGCCTGCGGCCACACTGCTCGGCGCGCTGCCGCTGAGCTGGAACTGGCTCGCATCGGTGCCGCCGATCGTGATGCTGCTGATCAATAGTGCAGCTGTGCCAGTGTTTTGAATAGTCAGCGTCTGCACCGCGCTGGCCGCACCGCCCGCCACATCGTTGAAGATCATCCGCGCTGTGCCGAGCGCCACATTCGGCGTCTGCGCCACACCGCCGGCGATCGGGCGCAGCAGCGTCAGCTTCTGTGTGCCGCCTGTCCAGTCGTACTCCGAGACGTAGATATTGCCGTTGCGTGTATCCTCCACCAAGTCGAGCGGATCTTTAAAGCCGCTGAACCCGGGGACGGCCGTGCCCTCCTGGGCGCTGGCGATATCGCCGTTACCGCTGGCACCGAGGTTGTTCGGCGTCAGCACCAGGATGTCGTCGTTGTTCGAGAAGCGCACCACCAGCAATTTGCCGCGTAATGCACCACCGAACGTATTGCTCTTGTACTCGATCGCGCCATTGGGCGACTTGTTCTTGCCGAAGTTGAAGGCCCAGCCTTTGTAGTTCGGATCTGAGAGCGTGCCATCCGGGTAGGTGCTCACGCGCGCCTCGCCACTGCCGACGTGATCGCCGCCGTTCAGCACCCACTCACAGCGCTTCGCGTTGGGGTGGCCGTAGTAACCATCCTCCACAATGCGGAACAGCCAGTCGTTCTGCGTCTCCGAGACACGCCAGCCATCCGAGTTGGGCGGGCCAGTGTAGGTGGCACCGGGGATGTTCGTCACCACCGGACCGCTGTAGCTGCCCTCGGGGCGCGTCGCGCAGACCGCCGGTTCGAGCACCACACGTGGCACATTGCCGCCCGCCGCCGAGCCGTTGGCCGGCGCGTAGAGGCTGCCGTTACTGTGGAAGACGATGTCGTAAGCGTTGCGGATACCGCGCGCGTAGATTGTCACCGGCGCACCGGGCGCAAATGGGTTGTAGCTCCCGCCCTCTTCGCTCTTCACATCGAGCGGCGGCGTGATCGCCTGCGTATCGATACGCAGCACCGCGCCCGTCAGCACCCGCTCCGGGCGGTAGCCCCAGGAGCTATCCGGCGCGCCCATCGCCGTGTTGCTGCCCTGGATGAGGTAGAGGCCGCCGTCGGGGCCGAAGGCCAGGCTGTTGCTGGCGTGATCCTTCTTCGAGCGCGGGATGTTGACGATGTAGTCCACGCCCGCCTCAAGGTTTACGCCGCTCAGCCGGGTTAGCTTGCCCGACCACTCGGCGGCGTTGTCCTGCGATACATCGCCGTGAACCGTCCAGAGCACTAGGTTCTGCGCAGTAGCTGCCGGGTCGAAGGCCAGGCCGATCAACAGCCGGTCGCCGTGCATGCTGCGAATAGTGTTGATCAGCGTCGGCGTGCTCAGCGTACCGTCGGCGTTGATATCGTAGCGGTTGATCTTGCCCGTGCTTGTGGCACCGTAGAGCCGGTTGTCCGGGCCGATCACCAGCGTGGTGTACTTATCGACCGAAGGCACGGTCGGCAGCGTTACCTTCTCAAACGCCACCGTCGTGTTCACCAGACCGCTGCTCGCCGCTGTCGTAAACGTGCTGCTGAAGGGGATAAAGCCTACGCCCGTTTGATCGGTCACGCCGTCGCTGATCTCGAAGCGGTACTGCGTGTTCGGCTCCAGCAGGCTGTTCGGCTGGAAGGTAATGGTGTCGAAGCCACCCGAGGTGCCGACGGTGCCGACGACCACGGTGTTGTTCGAAACTTTGACCAGTCGCACGCTGCTCGCGCTCAGCGTGTTCAGCGCCACACCGCCGTTCGGCAGGTTAAGGTCGGTGGCAATACCGGCGTTGAGCGCGACGTTCGTCTCGCCATTGGCCGGGCGCACCGCCGCCACCGAGGGGTTGACGATACCACCGCTTGTAGCGCTGGCGATATCGACATAGTTAATTTTGGTGTTGCTGCCGCCGACTGCGTCGATCGTCAGCTTGCCATCGCTTACGGTCACCGTCGCGGTAGCGTCGAAGTACTTCTCGCTGGCCGTCGGTACAAAACCGTTGATCAGCGGCTGGCCTTCAATGTTGATCTGATGCGTGCTGTCGATCGCACCGCCCGCATCGCCGACGCTGACCGTTACACGGTAGTTGCCATTTGGTACGGCGAGCTCCCAGGCGCCGTTCACGCGCACGCCGTTCAACGCATTCAAGGGCAGCTGCATATGCAGCAGCGTGGCCAGGCGCAGGTCGGGTTCGTTCGCCGCGGGTGTTGCGGTGTTGCGGTTGCGCCCGTTGCCCTCCAAACTCAGCGGGTTGTTGCGGTTGGCTTCCTCAACCCAGCCGTAGTTCAGGCCACTGCCCTGGTTCGTGCTGCTGCGCGCGCCATAGGCCTGGCCGTAGTCGGCGAGGTAGCCGCTCGGCGGTGTAGTCGCCACATCCTGGAAGTTGACCTTGATATTCACCTGGCCGCTCGGGGCCTGCGGTGTTGCGTTCACTGTCGCGCTGGCCACGCTGCGGTTGCCCGTCGTATCGACCGCAATCACCACATAATGGTAGCTTGTGCCATTCTGGGCCGTCGCATCGACAAAATTGGGTGCGGTCAGCGCGCTCGCGCCATTCAAAGCCGTGCCGCTGGTGTCCACCGTTGCCGCTCGTGCCGCGATAGACGAAGTAGCCCGCCAGGTCGCTCTCGCTGCTCGCCGCCCAGGCCAGCGATACCCTGGTTGTTGCCGCCCGCCGCGCTCAG
>JAAUTF010000502.1 GCA_012031775.1 Candidatus Altimarinota bacterium
GCTCCGGCTTACGTGAGCGGAACGCTGACCACCAGGTCTAGTGTTCGTGCTGCGTCGCTCAGCTGCACCTCTAGCCGTGCCGGTGTTGGTGCGACAACGCTAAGCGCAGCTCGCTATCGAAGCTGAAAGGGCCAGCGGGAGGGCCGCTGAACGGTGCATTGCCCTGGGCGAGCAGATCGCCTGATGCGCTGAACAAACGCCAGTTCAAGGAAGCGCTGGCGGGAGCGTTGCTAAGCGTCCCACTCAGGCGAAATGGGCTGCTGACTGTGGCATTTTGCGGTGGGCTGCTGATCGTTATCGCAGGCGTGGAGACGGAGGGTGTCGCGGTTGGTTCGGCACTGTTGCCGAAAAGACCGCAGCCACTGAGCACAACGGCGAGCGCGAAAACTACAAGCAGCGCACGTTCAAAACGCGCACCGGAGGTGCCGAAGCGTAGCACGACGGACTCCTTCTACAGAGGCGATTTACAGGGCTGTATTGGCTTATTGCTTTACGTACCGCTGTAGTGTACGGCGCAACGCGGTTTTTGACAAGCCACAGCACAGTAATGTTCGCTGGATGTCTTGCTACTGTAAGGATTGTGTAAGCTTACCGCCCTACGATTGCTTTAGCGACAGGAGTTACGTGCTTGTTATTGTTCGGCACAACAAGACCCTGTCACCCCGAGCACAGCGCAAGACGATGCGTATTCCGCACTGTGTGGCGCTCCGTTCGGCGTAGCCCAGCACTGCATAACTAATAAGCACCTATATGGTGGGAGGCAGCATGCTGTCGACAGCCGTCTATCGGCGTTGGGGCCTTACCGGTTTGCTGTCCGGGGTTTTGAGCGGCGCGCTGCTGCTGCCGTCTCATAGTGGGTTGGGCTTCGTGCTCGGCGCGTTGATCGGGCTGAGTTACGCGCTGGCTTTTCGCCATCCTGGTGCAGCGTTGCTCGACGCGATCGTGAGCGCTGCGGCGCTCGCCGTACCGCTCTGGGCCTTCTTCGATATCCTGCTGCTGCCGCTGCTTACCGGACAACCGCTGCTCTGGACGCTGGATGGCGTGCTGTCGCGCTTTCCGGCGCTGGTGAACTGGACTTTCTTCGGCGCTGCGCTTGGGTTCCTGCGCCAGATGTTCGGGCTGCTTGCCGATCGTCTGTTTGGGCCACTGGCCGCTTCGCCACAGACACAGCCTGCCGTGACGCGGATTGTGATCCTGGGCGGCGGTTTTGCCGGGGTGACAACGGCGCAATACCTGGAACAGCAATTCGGGGCCGATCCAGCGGTTGCGTTGACACTAGTAAGCGAGACGAACGCCTTGCTCTTCACTCCCATGCTGGCCGAGGTGGCCGGGAGCAGTTTAGAGCCGACGCATATCAGCCACCCTTTGCGCAGCGCGCTGCGGCGCACAACAATTGTGCGCGGCGAAGTTGAGCGCGTCGATCTAGGAGGGCGGCGCGTGGTGCTTACCACCGATGAGCGGGCGGCACAGCGCGAGTTGCCGTATGACCATGTCGTATTTGCGCTCGGCGCGGTGTCGAATTTTCTTGGACTGCATAATGTACAGGCGCAATCCTTCGATTTTAAGTCGCTGCTCGACGCTATTCGCATTCGTAATCAGGTTATCGAGATGCTAGAGCGCGCCGATCAAGAGCCTGATCCGCTGCGACGGCAGCAGTTGCTGCGTTTTGTTATCGCCGGCGGCGGCTTTTCCGGTGCCGAATTGGCCGGCGCGCTGAACGACTTTGTGCGCGGCAGCCTGGCCTATTATCCGCGTATCGCCGCCGCCGAAGCGACGATCATTCTAGTCCATTCGCGCGATCGCATTTTGCCCGAGCTGAGCGCGCCACTGGCGGCGTACGCGCTCGAACGGATGCGGCGCGCGGTGTGACCTTCAAGCTGAATACGCGGGTTGCCGACGCCCGCCCCGGCGTGGTAATTCTTAAGCCCGACGAGGAGTTATGCACAGAAACACTGGTGTGGACAGCAGGGACGACGCCGAGCCCGGTACTGCAAGCGCTGCCGTTTGCGTGTAACAAACGTGGTGCCGTTATTGTGGAACCAACGATGGCGGTGCCTGGCTACCCTGGTGTCTGGGCGCTCGGCGATTGCGCCGAGGTGCCCAACGCGCACGATGGCCAGCCCAGCCCGCCGACTGCGCAGTTCGCGCTGCGCGAAGCGAAGACCCTGGCGCACAATATTCACGCCAGCATCAAAGGTGGCGAGTTGAAAGCCTTTCGTTTTGCGGCACTAGGTGTGTTGGCGGTGATCGGTCACCAGACCGCCTGCGCCGAGTTGACGATCCCTTTCTCTGGCGGTCGGACGCTGCGTTTCTCCGGGCTTTTCGCCTGGCTGATGTGGCGCG
This sequence comes from Candidatus Altimarinota bacterium, assembly GCA_012031775.1. Lineage (GTDB taxonomy): Bacteria > Chloroflexota > Chloroflexia > Chloroflexales > Chloroflexaceae > JAAUTF01. The sequence continues at coordinate 2,344 of JAAUTF010000502.1, forward strand.
GTGTGTACCTCAGCAAATTGCCGGGCCTCGAACGCCAGGTGCGCGTGCTGAGCGACTGGCTGATCGAGCTCTTCTTCCCACGCGACATTGTGCAAACCTATGAGACGGCAAGCGCAGAGCGCCGAGTAGAGAGCGCAGAGCACAGAGCATAGAACAAAGCGGTTTGCACCACGCATCAGGAGACGACGTATGAGATTTCGTTTGTCTGCCATCATCGTTGCGATTCTGGCTGGCAGTATTGGTGGCGGTCTGATCGCGCTGCTCGCTGACCTTGCGCCGCCACTGTTTGTTAGCCTTGGCGCGCTCTACGGTGTGATCTTCGCTGTGCTGGCCGCTGAGCGTGCGGTGACGCCTGGCGCAGGGTTGTTGTGGGGTCTCGGCTTTGCTTTTTTGGTCTGGGTATTGGGGCCAGCGGCGGCAGTGCTACTACGTGATAGCAGTACGCCTGACGCTATGCTCGCGGCCTTGCGTGCAACGCTGCCAAGCCTGATCGCCTACATCCTTGGGTTTGGCGCACCGATCGGCATTGCGTTAGGTACGCTGAGCGTGGTGCAAAACCGCAGTGTACCGCAACAGCCTTTCGATCGCGGGCGCGCCCTGATCGTCGGCGGTCTTGCGGGAATCCTTGGCGGGCTGGCATTTAGCGTGTGGATGGCGCAAGTCGATTTTTTCCCCTTGATCGCTGGCATCGTCAGTTCCGCATCCGCTGACCTCGGGGTCGGCTTGCATTTTCTCATCGCCTTTATCATCGGGGTCAGTTTCGCCCTTCTTTTTCAGCGTGATGTGCGCGGCTACGGGTCGAGTATGTGTTGGGGCATGGCCTATGGAATCTTCTGGTGGTTCCTCGGGCCACTGCTGCTGTTGCCGCTGCTCACCGGCCAGGAGTTGGCCTGGAGCGTCGAACAGCAACTAGCCGACGATGGCCTCTTGTTACGGCTGCGCTACGGCTCTTTGATCGGCCATATCATCTACGGCCTGATTTTAGGCCTGGTCTACGCAACATTCGATCGGCTCTGGGTCTGGTTCTTCAGCGAAACTGATCCGATCAACCGCGTGGCCGAAGCACCAGGGGCGATCACGCTACGCTCATTGGCCTGGGGCGGGGCAGCTAGTCTGTTGGGCGGCCTGCTGTTCAGCGCGGTGATGGTCGCCACCGGTGTACTGCCTACAGTCGCGCAGCTTTTTGGAATGTCGTCGTCGTTGGCAGGCTTCCTGGTTCACCTGCTGATCAGCTTGGTGATCGGCATGAGCTTCGGCATGCTGTTTGTGCGCGAAGCGCCGGATGTCGGCTCTGGCATCGTCTGGGGTCTGATCTACGGCCTGATCTGGTGGTTCGTCGGCCATTTAACGCTGCTGCCGCTGCTGCTTGGCGGGCAGTTCTCGTGGTCGCCCGAGGCTGTAGCGATCGGCCTGCCCTCGCTGTTCGGGCATTTGCTCTACGGTGCTGGAACAGCGGCCGTGTTTCTACGGCTAGAGCGCAGCCACGCGGCATGGCTACGGCTCGACCCACGCTTTGCCGCGCGCGAAGCAGCGCTGCGTCGGCCCCTGGGCACACCCGCCCCGGCGCTCGGGCTCTTTTTGCTCGGCGCAGGCGTGGTGCTGCCGCTGCTGTTACAACCTTAAACAAGGTAAAAAATGGTCTTGTTGTTACCGGTTTGGTGGCTTTGCCACCAAACCGGTAACAACCTCCCTCTTTGCAGAATAAGGGTAAAGAACAATGACAAGCCATTATGATGCGGCAATTATTGGTTCGGGGCAGGCAGGCACGCCATTGGCGACCGCACTGGCGCAAGCTGGGCGGCGCACAATCATCATCGAGCGCGAGCACGTCGGCGGCACCTGTGTGAACGAGGGCTGTACGCCAACCAAGACGATGGTCGCCAGCGCCGCGGGTAGCGCACCTTGCGCGGCGCGGCGGCGATTATGGCGTGCAGACCGGGCCGGTGTCTGTCGATCTGGCGCGGGTGCGCGAGCGAAGCGCGCAATCGCTCGGCGAGCTTTCGTGGCGGCAGCGAGCGCCGTTTTGCGCGCACCGAGGGTTTGGAATTGTTGATGGGCGAGGCGCGTTTTGTCGATACGCACCTGCTCGATGTCGCCTTAACAACGGGCGAGCTGCAGCGTGTCAGCGCCGACCTGATCTTCATCAACAGCGGCACACGCGCCTTCACGCCGCCGCTGCCTGGTCTCGACAGCGTCTCTGCGCTCGACTCGACATCGATTATGGAACTTGATAGTGTGCCTGAGCACTTGTTGGTGCTCGGCGGCGGCTACATCGGCCTGGAGTTCGGCCAGATGTTTCGCCGCTTCGGCAGCCAGGTGACGATCGTGCAGCGCGGCCCGCAGCTGCTTGGGCGCGAAGACCCCGATATCGCGCTGGCCGTGGCCGAGATCGTGGGCGAAGATGGCATCACCGTGTTGCTGGAGAGCGAAGCGCTTGCGGTAGCACCCACAGATCGCGGGGTGCAACTCAGCGTGCGCACGCCCCAGGGTGAGCAGCAGATCGTCGGCTCGCACATGCTTATAGCGGTGGGGCGTGCGCCGAATACCGACGCG
>JAAUTF010000503.1 GCA_012031775.1 Candidatus Altimarinota bacterium
AGCCGACGCCGATGGTGCGGAAGTAGGGATCGTTGAGGAGGGGCGACAGGCACCCCGAGGTCGAGTAGTTCACGTTGAGCGAGCCGGGGAGCAGGGTGCCCATGTAGGTGTGCAGCGTGCGGGCGGTGGAATTGAGCGCCGCCGGGTAGTTCTGGTACGCGTTGCGCGGGTTGGTCAGGATCATCTCGTTACCCGATCCTTGTGCAGCAAGGTTTCGATTTCTTTTCGCGGATAGCAATCCGTGCCTTTCGCGGCGGCGCGCAGTTCGCGGATCTCGGCGCGCCGCCCGCGTGGCGGCGCTTTTTCCGCGATCAGCACGGCAAAACCGATATGCGCCGGTAGTTTTTGTAACAGCTCCAGCTCGGCGGGTGTGTAGGTTGTAGTGTCACTCATAAGGCACCTTTTAGTTTGGAGAAGCCAGGACTCAGAATTCAGCAGCTCTGTTTTGGCTAACGCTGCGCATCTTTAAGCACTCTGGTGGCCTAGCTTGGCTAGCGTTGCGCTTCCATAATACGTAGGCTAGGCCTCAACACAGCTGACATTGCAATGCCTCAGGCACTCCTGATTCTGACTGCTCTTAGATCGCTGCCTCCGGCCTGACCCGAAACTGCGTCATATATAAGTCGTAATAGAGGCCTTTGTTCGCCATCAACTCCTCGTGCGTGCCCTGTTCGAGGATCACACCGTCTTTAATCGCCAGGATGCGCTGCGAGTCGCGGATGGTGCTGAGCCGGTGCGCGATAACAAAGCTGGTTTTACCCGCCATCAAGCGTTGCAACCCCTGTTGGATCAGCTTTTCGGTGCGTGTGTCGACATTGCTGGTCGCTTCGTCGAGGATGAGCAGTTTCGGGTTGGCCACCATCGCACGGGCGATGGTCAGCATTTGGCGCTGGCCCTGGCTCAGGTTCGCGCCGCGCTCGCTGAGCAGTGTATCGTAGCCGTGCGGCAACTGCATAATAAACTCATGCGCGTTTGCCTCCTGCGCCGCCGCAATACACTCCGCGTCTGTCGCCCCCGCGCGCGCATATTTAAGGTTGTTCATCACCGTGTCGGAGAAGAGAAAGGCCTCTTGCAGCACCGCGCCGATCTGCTGGCGCAGGCTTGCCTGGCGCAGCCCGGCGATGTTCTGGCCATCGATCGACACCGTGCCGGAGTCCACATCGTAGTAACGCGTCAGGATGTTCATAATCGTACTCTTGCCCGCCCCGGTGGGGCCGCAGAGCCCGATCTTCTGGCCGGGCAGCGCCTCAAAGGTGTTATTGCGCAAAATCTTGCGCCCCTTCACATAGCTGAAATCTACATTGTCGAAAACGACATGGCCGCCATTTAGCGTAAGCTCCTTGGCATCCGGAGCGTCGCGCACCGTCGACTGTTCGTCGAGCACGGCGAAGACACGTGCTGCACCGGCGGCGGCCTGCAAAATCGTATTGTAGATCTGGCCGAGCTGCTGCACTGGCACCTGCAGTTGGTTCGAATAGGTGATAAAAGTCACTACGGTGCCGAAGCCGAACACTCCTTCGATAGCTTGAATCGAGCCGACCAGTGCGATCAGCGCGAGCTGCACGTTTTGCGCCACGCCGACGAGCGGGCTAACCGAGAGCGAAGCGATCAGCGCTTTGGCCCCGGTATTGCGCAGGCCGACGCTCAGATCTTCGAGCGCGTCGCCCGAACGGCGCTGCTGGCCGTAGGCCAGAATCGTTTTATTGCCGGCCAGCGTCTCTTCCATGTAGCCGTTGGCGTCAGCAAGATTCTGCTGCAACTGGGCGAAGGCCGGCCCGGCGACCCGCCCCATCATCAGGGCGACGCCGATCATCAATGGGATGGTCAGCAGTGCGATAATCGCCAGCGTGCCGTTCAACATAAACATCACCGCCACGATTACCACGATCGTCGTCACTGAGGTAAGCAGCTGGTTGAGGCCGCGCGAAAAGAAGCTGTCGATAGTGTCGATGTCGTTGGTGGCGCGGCTCATGATCTCGCCGAGCGGCTGGCGATCGTAGAAATTGAGCGAGAGCGACTGGATGTGGTCGAACAGCTCGGTGCGCAAGCGAAACAGCGCGTCTTGCGCCACATATTGAATGTTGCGATTGCTCTGCCAGGCGCAAACCCAGTAGAGCACGGCAGCCCCGGCAATGCTCAGCGCCACCTGAGTTAACTCAGCGGCTTCGCCACCGCCACCGATAATGTCGATGGCACGACCCATGAGGTATGGCAGCAGCGCGCTGAGCAGCACGGAGGCAAACAAGAGCGTCACTACCAGGGCAAAACGTGCGCGCCGATAGAAAATGTACTCCATCAGGCGGCGCAGCGTAGCACCAAGCGGCGTCTGGTCATCGTCGATTGCCCGCCTACGGCGGCGCGGGTCTTTGGCGACGGCGGTGTTTGCTTGTTCGCTCATAGGCTTTGCTCCTCGATTTTGCCGAGCTGCGACTCGTAGATCTCGCGGTAGAGCGGGCTGTTTTCCAGAAGCTCTGTATGATTGCCGACCGCAACCTGACGCCCGGCGTCGAGCAGCACGATCTGGTCGGCCGTGAGCACGGTGCTGATGCGCTGGGCGACATAGAGCTTGGTCGAGCTAGCCAGCAATTCCTCGACTGCCGCTTGCACCCGCGCCTCGGTGGCCATGTCGAGCGCGCTGGTGCTATCGTCGAGAATGACGATCGGTGGGTGGGCGGCGAGCGCGCGGGCGATCGAGAGCCGCTGACGCTGGCCGCCGGAGAAGTTTGTACCGCGCCGCGCCACCGGCGCATCATATTGCTCGGGGATGCGCTCGATAAAACTTGCAGCATCGGCGGCGTGTGCCGCCGCGACCATCACGTCGTCGTCGAGATCGGGCCGCCCGAAAAGCACATTGCCGCGTACCGTGCCGCTGAACAGCACCGCCTCTTGCAGTGCCACGCCCACGATCTGGTCGAACTGACGCCGAGGGATAGCGCGTACGTCGACACCGTCGATCATCACCCGGCCCTCGACCACGTCGTAGAAGCGCGGGATAAGATTGACCAGCGTCGACTTGCCGGAGCCGGTTGCGCCGAGGAAGCCGACCGTCTGGCCAGGCTCGATCGTCAAGCTGATGCCCTGCAAGGCCAGCTTCGCCACTTCGCCGGTGCCATCGCGGTAGCCGAAGGCGGCGTTCTCGAAGACGATGCGCCCACGCAGCGTGCTGACATCGATAGGCTTAGCGTCCTCCGGCTCGACGATCTCAGGTTGTTCGTCGAGCACCTCGAAGACACGTCCGACCGAGGCCTCGCCAGACTCAAGGAAAGGCACAATAAAGGCAAGCATCGCCATCGGCACCACGACCATACTCAGCACATTGCTGAACACCACGATCTCGCCGAGGTTTGTCGTGCCAGCCAGCACCGTTTGGCCGCCGAAATAGTAGAGCGCCGCCGTACCAATATAGACCAGCGCCTGCAACGAGGGCACAAAGAGCGCGATGCGGTAGGCCGGGCGCAGCGCTGCGTCGAACCAAGTGCTGGTGGTGCTGGCAAAACGCTCCATCTCGAAGCGCTCGCGCACAAAAGCTTTGACAACGCGCACGCCGGCGAGCGCTTCTTGAAGCACGTTGTTCACACCGTCGAGCGCATTCTGACGGTCGAGGAACATTTGCTGCACACCGCGCAACAGCAGCACCAGCACCAATGAGACGATCGCCATAATCACGACCATCAACCAGAGCATGCTCGGCAGCAGCACAATGGCCATGAGCACCGCTGCGACGATCATAAACGGTGCTTGAAAGAGCAGCATCACGGCGTAGAGCACGGCGAGCTTCACATTATTGATATCGGAAGTGAGCCGCACTAACAGGTCGCTGGTGCGAAAGCGGTCGAGGTTGCCAAACGAGAGCATCTGCACTTTGCGGTAGGTGCTGGTGCGTAGAAAGTTGGCGGTGCCCTCGGCGAACAGTACGGCGAAAAAGGTATTGCCGAGGGCAAACACCGTTTGTACTAGCGTCAGGCCGATCATCCAGATCGCCGTGCCGATCACCACCTGAATATTGCCCTGTTGCACTCCCTCGTTCACCAGCGTGCCGTTCAACGCGACGATCGCCAGGTTCAGCAACACACTGACGACGAGAAAGACCTGCGAGATCACAAAGGGGCTGCGCGCGCCACGGTAGATCACTAGCAGCCGACGAAAGTTCTCGTACATTGACTCCCCACTTCCATGGCTATATGCCAGACAGACGATGGATCGTGGATTATGCTTATTGATGCGTTAGACGGCGAGCGCCAGCTTCAAAAGGCTTTGTAATCGTCGATGTTGGCCGCAAAGCCGCCAACATCGACGATTACAAAGAGCTTTTCTGAAGCCTTGTCTTAGAGCACGATAAGGTTAGAAGCAAAGTGTGTAGGGAATATACTACGTTGGCAGCGCGGTATGCAATGAACAAAAGAATAGGATACAGGCGCACTGAGACGCCAGCCGCTCAACCGGCAACCTGCAATGCAAAACACGAGGTACAATACGAGCTATGATTGCATCAATTCTTTCCCGCCTCGCCCGCGAGCTACGCCTCGCCGAACATCAGGTCGAGCAGACGGTCGTGCTGCTCGATGCGGGCAATACGGTGCCCTTTATTACGCGCTACCGCAAAGAGATGACTGGCGGCCTCGACGAGACGCAGATTCGTGCGCTGGCCGAGCGCCTGGAGTATTTACGCGGCCTGGAGGCGCGCCGCGAAGAGGTGCGCGTGGCGCTCGAACAGGCGGGCCACCTTACGCCAGAGCTGAGCGCGGCGCTCGCGAAGGCTGAGACGTTGCAGGCGATCGAGGATATTTACTTACCGTTTCGCCCGAAACGCCGCACCCGCGCGCAGGTGGCACGCGAGCAAGGCCTGGAACCGCTCGCCGGATCTGTTGCTCGACCCCAAGA
>JAAUTF010000504.1 GCA_012031775.1 Candidatus Altimarinota bacterium
TATATTAGATATATATCTAATATAGTATCGTCTGTTTTATTTTTCGTCAAGCGTAAGAATGGTGTCGATGCTACCAGCAGTTGCAGTAAGAACTTTGCTTCGTTACAATACAATGAGTAATTGTGCGGCGACAGGAGGTTCTTATGACGACACGAGTTGAACAGATGCTAGAGGTAGCGGAGCAATTGTCGCAAACTGAAAAGTTAGAACTGATTCAGGCGCTCTCACAGTCGCTCCTGCGGTATTATCGACCAAGAGAAGCCGATCGTATTCCTCCGCATGTGCAGCGAACTGCGCCCGTCTCAAACTTGGCTTCGCTTGCTGCCGATTTCTGGCCTGAAGACGAGACAGCAGACGACATAAACGACTTTATTGCGCAGCAGCGCCGTGAAGATCGGCTGAGCGATCTATGAACATTGTGCTTCTGGATACAAATATCGTATCCTATCTGTTCAAGCGCGATAGCCGTGCGGCTTTGTATGAGCCACATCTTGAAAATCGTGAGTTGGCGATCAGCCTGATGACTATCGCAGAACTATTCCAGTGGGCTGCTCTGCGTAACTGGGGTATCGTACGTGTGCAGCAACTGGAAGCGCATATGCATCGTTACACAGTTCTGCCGGTTGATATTGATACGTGTCGGCAATGGGCTCAAGTCCGGGCTATCCGCAGCAAAGCGGGACTGCCGATCTCACCTCAAGATGCGTGGATTGCCGCAACAGCTTTACGCTATCAGTTGCCGCTTGTTACACATAATCCCGATGATTATCCAAGCCATTCCCGGATTAATAATTATCAGCGAAGCTTGAGCTACCGGCCAATCTTCCCCAATTTATCCCCAAAATTGCTTACAATATCCACATGTTATCCCCTGCTTATTATTGGCATGGCTGTGCTATAATACGGGCAGCCGGGTCGTATGAGAGTTAGCGTTATGTTGAGTAACGCATTGTAATGCGATAGGACGATTTTATTCTTTGCTGGCGCAACTTCTGCCAGCGCGTTAGAATCTTCTACGCTGCTTGTACGTGCCTCTGTAGTGTAAAGTGTTATTACGCAGCGCTGGGTGGCTCAAGCACCCGGCGCTGATCCATGATCCCTATGCACGATTTTGTTCATCTGCATGTTCACTCGGAATACAGCCTGCTGGATGGCTACGCGGCCACGAATGCGATCGCCAAGCGCGCTGTGGAACTGGGGCAGGACAGCATCGCGCTCACCGATCACGGCGTGATGTATGGTGCGATGGAGTTTTACGCTAACGCCAAAAAGGCGGGCGTGAAGCCTATCCTTGGCGTGGAAGCCTATATGGCACCGGGTACCATGAGCGACCCGATGGTCAAGGGCGGCAAGAACTACTATCATATGCTACTGCTGGCGCAGAACGAGGTCGGCTACCGCAATCTGGTGAAGCTGACCACGCGTGCGCACCTCGACGGCATGGGCCGTGGAGTTTTTGCACGCCCCGCGCATCGACCGGGCGCTGTTCGAGCAGCACTGTGAAGGGCTGATCGTTACGTCTTCTTGCATCGCCGGTGAGGTGATCCAGAACCTTAACGCGCAACAGCGCAAGCAGGCCGTCGAAACCGCCGCCTACTACCGCGATCTGCTCGGCCCCGAGCGCTACTACCTTGAGCTGCAGCTGCACGATAATACGCCCGAGCTCGAAGGCATCAACGATGAACTGGTGCGCATCGGCAAGGAATTGGGCATCCCCACGGTTGTCACCAATGATACGCATTTTGTGCGCCGCGAAGACCTCAAGACGCAGCATATGGTCATGTCGATGGGCATGAACATGACCTATAAAGAGTTCTGCTCGCGCGACTTCGCGATGGACGAGAGCTATCATATCGCTTCGGGCGAGGAGATGTGGGAGCGCTTTAAGCGCTATGGCACTACGCCGCTGGAGCATACGCGCCGCATCGCCGACATGTGCGATCTGCAGCTTGATTTTGGCCGTGTGCAGCTGCCCGAGTTCGACATTCCCGAGGGCCACGATGCCGCTTCCTACCTACGGCTGGTCTGCGAAGAAGGCCTGATGAAGCGCTTCGGCGCGCGCCGACCGAGACCTACATCAAGCGCCTGGCCTACGAGCTCGATGTGATCAACCAGACTGGCTTCCCCGATTATATGTTGATCGTCTGGATTATGTGAAATTCGCGCGCTCGCGCGGCATCCCCTGCCTGCCGCGTGGTTCGGCCGGCGCGTCGCTGGTGCTCTACTGCCTTGGCATCACCGATGTCGACCCGGTGGCGAACAAGCTGCTCTTTGAGCGCTTTCTCTCGCCCGAGCGCTTAGAGATGCCCGATATCGACACCGACTTCGCCGATTCGCGACGTGGCGAGATCCTCGACTATATCGCCGGTAAATACGGGCGCGAGAATGTAGCCCAGATCATCACCTACGGCACGCTCGGCGCGAAGGCTGCGCTGCGCGACATCGGGCGGGTGCTCGACATTCCGCTCGGCGAGATCGATCGTGTCGCCAAACTCATCCCGCCGCTGCCGGTGGGCACCACGATCGCCCAATCGCTGGAGCGCGTGCCCGAGCTAAAACAGATCTACGATACGCAGCCGCACCTGAAAGAAGTCATCGACTGGGCGCAAAAAGTCGAGGGCCGGATGCGCAACGTCGGCACGCACGCCTGCGGTGTCGTCGTCAGCCGCACGCCGCTCGACCAGATGGTGCCGCTGCAGCGCACCACCAAAGACGAAAACGCGGTGATGGCGGCCTTCGAGGGGCCGATGCTGGCCAAGATGGGCCTGTTGAAGATGGACATCCTCGGCTTGACCAACCTTTCGGTGGTGGCCGAGGCGCTGAACTATATTTCGCAGACAAGCGGTACAAAGATGGAGCTTGAAGACATCCCGCTCACCGACCATAAGACCTTTGAGTCGCTTGGGCGCGGCGAAACCAAAAACGTCTTCCAGCTGGAGTCGGCGGGCATGACGCGCTACCTTGTGCAGCTCAAACCATCCCGCGTCGACGACCTGTACGCCATGGTGGCGCTGTACCGGCCCGGCCCGCTCGAACAGATCCCGAACTACATTCATAACAAGAACAACCCGCGCGATGTGAAATACCTGCACCCGATTTTAAAGCCGATCCTGGAAGACACCTATGGCGTCATCGTCTACCAGGAACAGATCATGCAGCTGCTACAGGCGATCGCCGGTTATACGCTCGGCAACGCCTACATCGTGCTGAAAGCTATCGGTAAGAAAAACAAAGAACTGATGGCCTCGGAGGAGCCGCGCTTTAAAGAAGGTTGCAGCAAAAACGGCCTCACCGCCGATCAGGCCAATACGCTGTGGGAGCTGATCCAGCCCTTCGCTGGCTACTCCTTTAACCGCCCGCACTCAACGCTCTACGGGCTGCTGAGCTACCAGACGGCCTATCTCAAGGTGAACTATCCGGTCGAATATATGGCCGCAGTGCTCACCAATACCGGCGGCGTGACGGAAGACGTCGCCAAAGCGGTGATCGAGTCGCGGCGGCTAGGCGTGCCGGTGCTGGGGCCGAGTGTGAACTATAGCGATAAGGGCTTCACGATCGTGCCGATCGGCGAACAGCGCGGCATTCGTTTCGGCCTCGCAGCGATCAAGAATGTCGGCGAAGGCCCGGTGGACGCTATCATCGACGCGCGCGATGCGGCTGGGCCGTTCAGCTCGCTGGAAGACCTTTGCGGGCGCGTCAACCGGCACGCGCTCAACAAGCGCACGATCGAGAGCCTGATCAAAGCGGGTGCCTTCGACGATTTGCCGGGCAGCCGCCGCCAGAAGTTGGCCATTCTCGACCAGGCGCTCACCGCCGGCATTGAGGCGCAAAAGGCGCGCGATGTCGGCCAGGGCAGCCTCTTCGATGTATTTGGCGAGAGCAGCGCTGCGGGCGGTACGCTCAGCATCAGCGCCATTCCGATGCCGCTCATCCCCGACAGCAAAGAGAGCAAAAAGGAAGATTTGCTGGCCGAGAAAGAGTTGCTCGGCACCAATATCTCCGACGACCCGGTGAGCCAGGCGCTCTCGGGCCTCGACATGCGCGGCGTGATCGGCCTGAGCAGTATCAACGAGGAGACGATCGGCGAGAGCGTAACGGTGATGGGCGTGTTGAGCGGCGTACGCCGCATTGCCACCAAAAAGGGCGATTCAATGCTGGTCGCCAACCTCGAGGATCTAGAAGCGACGATCGAGCTCGTGGTCTTCCCTAAGGTTTACGCTGCGCACAGCGAGCTGCTGCAAGAAGACGCAGTGCTAAAACTCAAGGCCAAGGTCGACAATCGCCGCGACGCGATGCAACTGGTTATCGACGGCGTGGAGTTGCCGCAGCTCGCGGAGCCAAGCGCGCAGCCCGCCGCGAGCGAAGAGGAGACGGGCGACAGTGGGCTAGCCGCCGCAGAAGCACTGGTGACGAGCGCGGCGCAGGCAAGCGCTTCACAGCCGAGCGCAGCGTATCAGCCGAGCGCTGTGCGACAAGCGAGTGCGCCGCCGTCGATTATCCCGAATTTTAAAACAAAAGCCCGTGTGGGCGAGCATAAAACGAGCGCGGCGGCCAGCCAGCCGCCCGCGCCCACCTATCAAGAGCCTATGAGCACACGAACGTTGCGCCTCTACCTGCCGCGCACCGAGGATTACGACGCCGACGTGACGCGGATGATGCAGATCGACAACATTCTGCGCGACTCAAGCGGCGAAGACGCCGTGCGCATCTACGTGCCGAACGGCGTCGGCATTGTGGTACTGGAATCGCACCATACTGTGCAGGCCAACCCGGCGTTACTCGAAAGCCTGCAAACCATGCTTGGGCCAGAGGCGGTGGCCGTGGTGGCATGAAACGGTTGTGCTTGGTAGGGGCGCATGCATGCTGCGCCTACCAAGCC
>JAAUTF010000505.1 GCA_012031775.1 Candidatus Altimarinota bacterium
GCCCTGCCCGCGCAACAAGGCTTCCAGCAAGCGCTCGGGCGGCTCTACGCCGAGACCACGCCTCGTCACCGTCGCCCAGGCACGCTCGATGTCGCCCAGACCTTGCAGAGCCTCGACCCGCTGAGCTATCGTCCGGCGAGCGACGCGCGCTACCCCGAGAGCGATTTCGGCATGGGCCTGCGGCAGATCGCCATGCTGATGAAGGCCGAGGTCGGCCTAGAGGTGGCCTGCGTCGATCTCGATGGCTGGGATACCCACTTCGCCCAGGGCGGCGGCGAGGGCCTAATGGCTGGCCTGCTCGACGATCTAGCCCAGGGGCTGGCCGCCTTCTACGCCGATCTGCATACACACAAAGATAGGTTGCTGGTAGTGGTGATGTCGGAGTTCGGGCGACGATTGCGTGAGAACGGCGCGCTCGGCACCGACCACGGCCACGGCAGTATGATGCTGTTGCTCGGCGGGGGCGTGGTTGGCGGCACGATCCACGGCAGCTGGCCGGGCCTTGAAGCCGGGCAACTCGTCGGCCCCGGCGACCTCGCGGTGACCACCGATTACCGCGATGTACTGGGCGAAGTGCTGATGCGGCGGTTGAACAACCCGCTGCTTGAAAGCATCTTCCCCGGCTATACACCGACATTTCGCGGCGTGACGCGGTGATCCCTGATGCGTGATCCAAACCGCTTCGCCAGCTATAGGCTCACGCTTTACGCCTCACGCCGATGGTATAATCATCTGCAGCCGGTACGAAACACAAGGGGAGCGCTGATGACAACCCCCTCAGTATTCCACCGCAGCCCCGGCAATGAGTGGGCCGCAGCAAGGCCATTGGACATATGAGGATTGGCTTGCGCTCCGCTGCGCAATGATAGCAATCACTACGAAGTGATCAATGGGGTGCTTTGTATAACGACAGCAGCGTACAGTTTCCATCAGTGGGTTATCCGTCGTTTTGAACGCTTTGTTGGCATTCCAGCCGAAGATCAGCAACTCGCATTCGCCTTCTCCGCACCAATTGGCGTATTAATGCCCGATTGTACGAACAGCATTGTGACCTTTCTCTCTGAAGCGAATTTTGGCCCCCAGGTGCTGCGTGCCGGACTGCCGGTGCTGGTGCTGTTTGGCCTGCGCAACTGCCCGGCGCGCCGCGCGATGCAAGCACTGCTGGCCGAGAGCGTTGCGCGCCACACCGACCTGTTATCATTCAAGGTCGCGCTCGTCGATCACGCGCCGCTGCTGGCCGAGCAGTACGGCGTTACGGCATCGCCAACGCTGATCGTCTTTCAGCATGGCGAGCCGCAGGGCCGCACAGTTGGTTTTCTACCGGCTGGGTTGTTGCAGCTACTGGTGAAAGAGACTCTCGACGGCGAGCTGAGCGACGATCGTTACTGGAGCCCGATTGAAGAAGTGCTTGAAGATGTCGTCCTGATACCGCTGCTGCACAGCTGGGGTTTCAGCGTGCGCCGCCAGGTTTCCTGCTCCCTGAACGGTGCGCGTCAGCGCGGGCGTGTCGATCTGCTCGTGTCCGAGCAGGAGACACGAACGACCGCTGACGCTGATCGAGAGCAAGCGGCATCTCAGAAGCGCGCAGGAGATCCAGCAGGCGATGCGCCAGGCCGCCGCTTATGCAGCAGCGCTTCAGCTGCCCTCATTCGTCGTGGCTGCACCTGCCGGTCTGTGGATCTACCGCTACGACGGCAAAAACAGCCGACTCGTGCGCCACTTCACCAGCCTGGAGCTTGAGCAAGCACCATACGCACCCCGACAACTGCTGCGCGCTTTCCCTCCGTTACCCTAAGCTGTCGCGAGTTTGCGCAATCGGATGAAGACGGGGCCAAGCTTCAGTCCAGGCTTGCCCTGGATGATCCTCGCGCGTGCTGGCCTAAAAACAGATGCAGCTGCGCGCTGTGCTCCTGCACATGGCGCATCGTATAGAGCAGAAGCTCGGCAAAAGGCAGTTCTCCCCAGGGAAAGCTACACATGCGGTACGCCTGTTCACGCGACAAGGTGCCGATAGTTTCCTGGCACTTGCGGCGGCAGTAGTCCAGATAATCGAGCAGTTCTGTGCGCGTATAGGTGCGCGGCAAGACCTCGCCCGACTCCATCTCAACCAGATCAAAGGGCGCAGGTGGCGAAAAACCCTCTTCCGCCCCGGTGAGGTAGAGGTCGAGCCAGAAAAGCGTATGGTAGCCAAGGTACCAGAAGGTGCCGAAACCGGCGGCCACCCACTGATCGGGTTCGTCTTCCCAGAGGCGCTGTTCCCAGAGATCAGGCGGGCACTTGCGCAACGTGTCGCCAAACGTGTCGATGGCGATGGCAAACTGGTTCCACAGCATATCATTGTCAATAATCGTCATCAGCTATTTCCTTGTTCAACGAACTTCGAGGCGCACCATCACCGCGTCGCCTTCGGCAAGATTTTCCGCTTTGCGCACGTGCGCGTTGATCGGCACAAGGTAGCGACCATCTTTGGGAAACAAGGAAGTTTTCCAATCAGTCTTACCGATCTGAGCCTGAACGGGAATCATGCCCCAGCCGTAGGTTACGAAGCCGGAGATGGCTTTCAGGTCGCGGCATAACAGCTCTGGAACGGTCACAAAATACCACGGGGCCGGGCCTTTCCAGAACCAGATGTTGCCATTGAACTCGATCTGTGTTGCTTCCATAGAAGCGCTTCCTAAAGTATTTGTGAAGAAGTTGGTGGCGCGCCACCGCCTTGTTACAACATGTACCACAAAATGCGGTCAATATGTGTCCGGATGCCACATAAAGTAACCCAAATGGCTTTGTGAACAAGGTTGTGTGGCACCGTGGCGGCTACGCCGCCACGTGCCACACAACCACTTTACAGCTTATCTATCGAGGAAAGCTCGTTATGAAGAAGTACACGTTGTTTGCGTTCTTCGCCGCGCTGCTGTTCGCCAGCTGTGTTCCTGCTGCGCCGGGGTTTCCCGCCGATACAAGCCAGATCGACACAACCACCGATACCGGCGCTACGCAGCAAGATGCCACTGCCGCCTTCTTGATGAGCGCCTTCTTCGGCCTCGACGATGACCTGCCGCTAACAGCGAGCATACGTATCTGCCGTGGTGCGAACCGATTGGATGGCATGTCGGTGATCTTCGCGCGCGAAATCGGCCTTGTTAGTCGGCGAGTTTGGCAGCGCCGACAGCGACCCGCCGGTCTCGGTCGAAATTGTTGGCAACCTGCGTTCAAGCGATGGCGCGCTCAACTTCAAAGGCGCTGCGCTGGCCATCACGCCACTGGCGGAAGGACCAACGTTGATATTGGCCGAACTGGTGCCGGAGGAACAGTGGAAGATCGGCGCGCCCGCCGGGCCCTGGGGCAGCGGCAGCGGTTGCCCAACGCAAACGGTACAGGCAGTACGGGCAACATGGGCCGGTGGAATAACTGTGCCTGGCGGCGACGAAGCAGGTGATGCCGAGCGGGCGCTCTACCGCGTTAGCGTCGACGGCAGGGAAGTAGCTCCCTTTGTGCTCGCCGACCTCGGCGACGGCGATAACAATCACTTGCTCTGTCTCGATGTGGCGGGTACACCGAAAGCCGTGTCTTTCCCTGCTGGCCATCTCGTCGACCCAAACGGCGATTTGAACCCGGACACTGCGGTGATCGTAACACCGTAGTGCAGATCCAGGCAGCCTGTTTAGCCTTCACAGCCATGCCGATTGCACCCCAATGCGTCAGCGGCAAGCTGCAATCTCACATCTGCAAGCTGCAATTACACTGGAAGCGCGCAGTGGTATACTGTACAGCACGACGGCTTGCGCGACACAAAACGGAGCATTGCGATGGCCTCACCGTTTCCGGGCATGGACCCATATCTTGAAGGCGAGTTCTGGCAAGAATTTCACGAGACGCTCGCGAATGCGATTCGAGCCCAGCTGATGCCATGGCTGGGCGCGAAGTATGTTGCGCTGCTCGCTAAGCGCTACATCATCGATCGCTCAGCGCTAGGCTTGATCGGCTTGCCGCAACGCGTGATCTACCCCGATGTGCATGTGGTCGAGCGCGACGCGGAACAAGGCGCTGTTGCCGTGGCCACTGCGACGCTCAGCCCACCAGATACGCAGCTGCCCACCGGAATCGACGTGCCGCAGCTCTCGATCGAGATTCGCGACATCGCCGAGCGCCGTTTGGTGACGGTGATCGAGATCCTGTCGCCCGCCAACAAAGCCGGTGCCGGTGCCTACGAGTATGCGCAGCGGCGCGCCGATGTGCTGCGCACCGCCACCCATTTGTTAGAGATCGACCTGCTGCGCGCTGGGCAACGCATCGAACTCGCCGCTCCACTGCCGCCCGCCAGCTATTACGTCTACCTCACACGTGCCGAGTCGCGCTACTTTGCCTCGCTCTGGACGATGCAGCTGCCGGATAAACTGCCCACCGTGCCAGTGCCGCTGTTGCAACCCGACCCCGACGTGCCGCTCGATCTGCAAGCCGCCGTCAACGCATGCTTTGCGCTCGTCGGTTACGAGCGTTTGCTCGATTACAGCGCCCCACTGCCACTACCTGAACTATCCACCGTAGAGCGCGATTGGATAAACAACAGGCTGCACCCGCAACCAAAAGAAGCGTGATAGAAGCATGTTGGAAGGGCCAGTGTTTGGCAGCTTGGCTGCCAAACACTGGCCCTTCTATGTGCTTTAAAACTGCCGCACCTTGCTTAGGCGTTTCGACGTGGTGGGAAAATCTTCTTCACCGGTAGCGTAAACGCAGGCAGCAACGGTGACGTAAGCGTATCATCGCGGAAGAGCGTAGCGGCCAGATGCAATGCGCCATCAGCGCGGCGATAAAATCTCGGCCTGTTCAGCGCGCCAGTCCACGATCCAATATTCGAGCACGCCGCGCCGCG